>JAFTKL010000016.1 GCA_017453285.1 Clostridia bacterium
CCCGAGGAATACGTCATTCCTGTGCTGAACAACTCAAAAGAGATATTCTGGAGCTTCGCTACACAGCTTCCGCATTACGCGTTTGAGGTCGGTATAGCGGTCGCGCCCATTGTGGTGTTCTTCCTTATCTTCCGCGTATGCACGGGCGGCTTTGGTTCTAAGGGCCTTGGCAAGATACTTGTCGGCGTTCTTTACACGTTCCTCGGACTCACCCTCTTTTTGACGGGTGTAAACGTAGGATTTATGCCGCTTGGTAATCTGCTTGGCTCAGATCTTGCGGAGTCGTCGTTGCGTTGGATAATCGTTCCGATCGGAATGATCATCGGATATTTCATAGTTGCCGCAGAGCCTGCGGTACACGTACTTACAAAGCAGGTCGAGGATGAGACCTCGGGTACTATCCCGGGCAAAGTTCTTTCGGTCGCGCTCTCGTTCGGTGTGGCGATATCGGTCGGTATCGCGATGCTCAGAGTGCTTCTCGGAATTCCCGTGCTCTACGTTCTTATCCCCGGCTATGCTATAGCTTTGATACTCAGCTTCATAGTTCCCGATATATTTACTTCGATCGCGTTTGACTCGGGAGGAGTTGCGTCAGGTCCTATGACAGCGACCTTCCTCTTGCCATTCGCGGTGGGAGCTTGCTCCGCACTTGGCGGAAATATTGCACAAGATGCCTTCGGAGTCG
This sequence comes from Clostridia bacterium, assembly GCA_017453285.1. GTDB lineage: Bacteria > Bacillota > Clostridia > Oscillospirales > CAG-272 > HGM12713. Next base: position 686 of record JAFTKL010000016.1, read on the forward strand.
TTGCGATGGTCGCTATGACACCTCTTATCGCCATCCAGATCCTCGGTCTTGTTTATAAGATCAAGCACGCGGCGGCTCACAAGGAAGAGCCCGCGCCTGCTGAGGCGGTCGTTACCGACAGCGAGGGTCAGGTAGTTATGAACTTTGATGCTATCGAGCAGATCGATACGATCGAAGAGAATGCAGACAGCGTCGCTGATGACGATGATATAATCGATTTCTGAGAAAGGAGAGACGGCTTATGAGTGGACTTTACGTTTTGCTTACGATAGTACGCCGCGTTGATGCAGGGGAGTACGAGGAGTTCTACCGAAAACATGGGATTTCGGTGACCTACAGCACTAACTGCAACGGAACGGCGCACGAAAAAACGCTTGCCCTTTGGGGTATAGAAAAAAATGAAAAATCAATGCTTATCTCCTTCGTTGCCGAGGGCTCGCTTAAAACGATTCTTCGCGAGCTTACCCTCCAGATGAAGATAGACCTGCCCGACCGCGGAATAGCGGTGGCAATACCTCTGTCGGGAATAGGCGGAGCAAAGGCGCTTGAATATTTCAAAATGGGACAGACAGACGACGAGGATCAGAACGATCAGCAGACAAAGGAGAAGAATATGCAAACTGCACAGGAACTTATAATGGCTATCTACGAAAAAGGATATACCGATCTCGTTATGGATGCGGCGCGTGAGGCGGGAGCAGCGGGCGGAACGACCATAAAGGCAAAGGGAACGGGCGCAGGTGCGGAGAAGTTCTTCGGGCTCTCGCTCGCAGAGGAAAAGGAAATAGTCCTTATCGTATCGAGCAACGAAAAGAAAAAAGATATAATGAAGGCTATAATGCATAAGGCGGGAATGGATTCCAAGGCGCATGCGCTTGTTTTCTCGCTTCCCGTTATCGACACGGCGGGATTCAGATTTTCTGATACCGTCGAGAAGGAATAATTTGTGAGGTGGGCATATGAGCTACGACGTTATTACTATCAGCCGTGAATTCGGAAGCGGCGGAAGAACTATAGGCAAGGAGGTCGCCGAGAAGCTCGGCATTCCGTGCTATGACCAAGAGATCATCGAAAAGCTCGCTGAGGAAAGCGGATTTTCAAAGGATTATATCGAGGACAAGGGCGAGTACGCGACTCACAAGAATTGGTTCGCAAACGCGTTTGCTTCGAGCGGAACTCACCACGGCTCTTCAAATCAGGACTATCTGTGGGTGCTGCAGAGAAGAATAATCCTCGATCTCGCAAAGGCAGGTCCTTGCGTTATCGTGGGAAGATGCGCGGATTATATTCTCGATAAGGAATATAACTGTCTTAAGGTATTCATCCACGCAAGCATAGAGAAGAGAATAGAGCATATTCTTGCAAACTACGGCGAGCGCAAGGAGAGCCCTGAGAAGAGACTTAGCGACAAGGATAAGAAGCGCAAGGCTTACTACAAATATTACACCGAGACCGAGTGGGGCGTTGCGAAGAACTACCACCTCTCGCTCAACGCGGGCGTGCTCGGTGTCGAGCGTTGCGTTGATATCATCGCGGACATCTACAATATGGAATAAAAATGGGTAAGCTCGGAGTATATATCCATATACCTTTTTGCATAAGAAAGTGCAACTATTGCGATTTTTGTTCCTTTCCCGACAAGGACGGCAGCGCTATGCGCGAGTATTGCGACGAGCTTTGCAGGCGGATGCGCGCGTTTTCAGAGGATAATGGCAGACGAGAGGTCGACACTGTCTACTTCGGCGGAGGTACACCGAGTCTGTTACCGAGCGTGTGCTTCGAAAGTCTTTTCAAGACACTTCGTGAGTGCTTCCTTATAGACGCGGATGCTGAGATCACCGTCGAATGTAACCCCGCCACCGTGAGTCGAGAGAGCCTTGAAGGTCTGCACGAGCTCGGTGTGAACAGACTGAGCATCGGACTTCAGAGCGCGAATGAGAACGAGCTGAGGGCACTCGGACGGCTGCATAGCTTCGAGGAGCTTTGCGAGAGCTTCGGGCTTGCGAGAACGGTCGGATTTGACAATATCAGTCTCGATTTGATGTACGGCATACCCGAGCAGACGCTTGAGAGCTTTGAGAACAGCCTTTTGCACGTGTGCGAGCTCGCGCCCGAGCATATCTCGTCGTACGGGCTCAAGATCGAGGACGGAACGGCATTCGGGCGTATGCGCGACTCGCTTGTTCTTCCCGACGAGGACGAAGAGTACGAAATGTATACGCTCTGCCGCAGAGTGCTCGAGGCGCACGGATACGAGAGGTATGAGATCAGCAACTTCGCAAAGCGCGGATACGAGTCGAGACACAATATGAGATATTGGAAGCTCGAGGACTATATCGGATTTGGCGTTGCGGCGCATTCCTGTATTCAAAACGAGAGATTTGGCAACTCGAGAGATATTGCCGCTTTCCTTCGCGGTGAGGATATCGTCGAGGAGAGGTATTCGGTCAACGTTGATGAGAGGCGCAGAGAGTACGTGATGCTGGGGCTTCGGCTCGGAAAGGGTATATCCGACTCGGAATACCGCGCGTTTTGCGGTAGAGGACTGCTTGATGATATGCCGCAGATCGAGAAGTTCGTCAGCGCGGGATATCTTGTAAAGAGCGGCGAGAGAGTCGCGTTCTCGGATAAAGGATTTTTCGTCAGCAACGCAATTCTGTCCGATCTTTTAAATTAGTTGACGGATTTGTTTTGAAAACTGTTGACAAGAAGAGAAATATATTATAAAATATAAGCAATAAATCAATAAAGAATTACTCAAGGAGAATTTTGAAATGAGCGAAGAAAAGTACAATGAAAATAACGAAGAGATAGAAATATTCACACTGACCGACGAGGACGGCAACGAGATCGACTTTGAGGTCATCGGCGAGTGCGAGAGAGACGGAGAGCGTTACTTTGCTATGATCCCCGTAAACGATCCCGACGCGGCTGACGACGTTTGTGAGTACGTTATCCTCAAGCTTGCTATGGACGGAGAAGAGGAAGTTCTCGTCAGCGTTGACGATGACGACGAGCTCGACGACGTAGCAGATTACTTTGACGATCTTTTCTCTCAGGAGATCGACTACGATAACTGATGCTAAATAGTCGGGAGAGGAATATTTTATCCGCGACCTGCCTAAAATAGTAACAGTCAAAAATGAATTTTATCCTGCTTAGTGCGTGATAATCGGTTATAAAGAGCCACACTACTTGAATGGAGCCCGAAATAAGAGTTCAAACGTGGTTTGCAGACCTCCCTCCTTTGCCTTGATTGACTTGTCTCAACGCAAAACGAGGACGTTGGGAGCAGTAAAGCGTGCGATAGGGCACCACCCTTAAAATTAAGGGTCTCTCTCCTCCGGTTACACGGCTCGGCGGGGTATCCCTTTATGCCGCCGCGGTTGCGGCGGCATATTTTTTATAAAAAAGAGGAGTTATAAAATGTCTATCAGATTTATAAAGAACGATAAGCGATTCATTATCAACACGAAGAACACGACTTATGCTTTTGAGATAGCTTTCGACCGCTATCTTTGTCATACATACTACGGAAAGAAGACCTCGAAGATCCCTGCTGCAGAGATGAGAATGCTCTCGTTTGCGCCCTATATGGCAGACCTCAGCGAGAAAAATTCTCCCGACGTTTTCGCGCAGGAGTGCTCGTTTTACGGCTCGGGCGACTTCAGACCCAACGCGCTCAGACTCAGCGCGGACGGCACGGGCGTTTCGGATTTCGTCTACAAGTCTCACCGCACGTTCCGCGGCAGACTCGAGCTCGACGGACTTCCCGCGGCTCGCGCAGACGAGAACACACAGACGCTTGAGGTGACTCTCATTGATACCGTCAGCGGATGCCGTCTCAAGCTCTACTATACCGTCTTTGCCGAGCTCGATATCATCAGCAGATATATGGTAGTTGAGAATGTGGGCAAGAAGACCGTCAAGATCGATAAGTGTATGCCCTTGATGCTTGATATCGGCCGTTCGGATCTCGATATGATCTCGCTTTACGGCTCTCACTGCCACGAGGTCAACTTCCAGAGAGTGCCGCTCCACCACGGAACTCAGTCGGTATATTCCAAGCGCGGCGGCTCGTCGCATCAGTACAATCCTTTCATCGCGCTCTGCGACCATAACGCGACCGACGAGAGAGGAGAGGTGTACGGTTTCAACTTCGTATATTCGGGATCTTTCCTCGACGAAGTCGACGTTGATCAGATCGGCAGAACAAGAGTTCTGATGGGACTTGGCAGCGATTGCTTCTCTTATACGCTCGAGGCAGGTCAGAGCTTCTGCTCGCCCGAGGCAGTAATGACGTATTCCGCAAACGGCATCGGAAAGATGTCGCGCAATTTCCATAAGTTCGTACGCAATCACATTATGCCGCCCGTATCGCTCGAGCCGCATCCCGTCGTGCTCAACACATGGGAGGCTTGTTACTTCGATATCGATGAGGACAAGCTTGTCAAGTTCGCAAGAGAGGCTAAGAAGACCGGCTTTGATATGCTCGTTATGGACGACGGATGGTTCGGCAAGCGAAACGACGACCGCGCGGGACTCGGAGATTGGTTTGAGAACAGAGATAAGTTCCCGGACGGACTTGCAAGCTTCGTTCGTAAAATTCAGGCAGAGGGCGTGAAGTTCGGTATCTGGGTAGAGCCCGAGATGGTAAATCCCGACTCGGATCTTTACCGCGCACATCCCGAATGGGCACTCAGAGTAGAGGGTAGAGAGCCGCTCCGCTCGCGCCATCAGCTCGTGCTCGATATGTCGAACAGCGACGTTGTTGATTACCTCATCGCGCTCTTTGACAAGACCTTTGAGGGTATACAGATCGACTACTTCAAGTGGGATATGAACAGACATATGAGTAACGTAGGCTCGTCCGTGCTACCTGCAGACAAGCAGGGAGAGGTGTTCTTCCGCTATATGAAGGGCGTTTACAGACTCTTCGATTGGTTCCTTGATCGCTTCCCGAACGCAGTTATCGAGACCTGCTCGGGCGGTGGAGGAAGATACGACCTTGGTATGATGCAGTACGGAATTCAGATCTGGACGAGTGATAATACAAATCCCTACGATCGCACTATGATTCAGGCGTCGGCTATGCTCGCGTACCCCGCGGCAACGATGTCCTGCCACGTTTCAAATCCGCACGAGGATCTGCGCTCGCTCGACTATCGCTATAAGGTAGCGGTCGGCGGTATGCTTGGATACGAGCTCAATATCCTCAATATGAGCGAGGATATCAAGCGCGATATCTCGGCACAGATCGCAGAATATAAGTCCTTCGACCACGTGATGCGCCTCGGCGAGTACTACAATCTAGCATTCCCGACCAAGTACGACTACTCGGCTTACTACTACACCACCGAGGATGCGTCCGAGATCGTGCTTACGGTCATTGAGAAGGCAGGCTGCAAGAAGGGAACAACTAAGAAGCTCAGAGTCAAGGTCGCAGATGCGAATGCAAACTACACCGATGTCCGCACGGGCAAGACCTACAGCGGCGACGAGCTTCGCGCGGGTATTACTGTAGAGCTTCTCGGCGAGCGCGACAGCGCGCACCTCTTCCTCTTTAAGAAGGCGTAAGATGAAACGGATAATTCTTTTGGCTGTGGTGTTGCTCGCACTTTTGTGCGGATGCGCGCCGCAAAACGATGGAGAAAGTGAAAAAATGACTTATACACAGATCACTATGGAAAAGGCTGTCGAGATGATGGAGAGCGAGAGCGGATATATTATTCTCGACGTCAGAACTGTAGAGGAATTTAAAGAAAGACACATCCCCGGAGCTATCTGCGTTCCTAACGAGAGCATCGGTACAGAGCCGATAAAGGAGTTGCCGCAGAAGGAACAGCTCATACTCGTCTATTGCAGAAGCGGCAGACGAAGCAAGGAGGCGGCAGAGAAGCTTGCGGCGATGGGATACTCGAATATCTACGAATTTGGCGGAATTCTCGACTGGACAGGCGAGACCGTCTCGGAAAAATAGAACACAAGAATAGGAGAAAAAACTATGAGCATTATACACGTAACTGCAGAAAATTTTGAAGAGAGCGTTCTTAAAAACGAAAAGACAGTAATTCTTGACTTCTACGCAGATTGGTGCGGACCCTGCCGTATGCTCGGACCGGTGCTTGAGAAGATAGCAGACGAGAGAGACGACGTAGCAGTAGCAAAGGTCAACTGCGACGACGTTCCCTCGCTCGCTGAGGCTTACGGCGTTACAAGCATCCCCGCGCTCTTTATCATCAAGAACGGTGAGGTCGCAAATCAGGCAGTCGGCTTTATGCCCAAGGAAAAAGTGCTTGCACTTCTTTGAGGATAGATGTTAAGTTAGCTTGTGTTTGGTTTTTCTCTTCTTTTTTGAAAAAAAGAAGCAAAAAACTTTCCTGTGGGGTTGGCCAAGGTTTTTGATAGGACTCAAACCAATATTCCCTAAGGTACTTTGGGCTACTGTAAACTAAAGCGACATCCTCGATCGTTTATTTAATTCAATAGCGATGAAGCAACCCGTGGACAGCAGGCTACCACGGGTTGCTTTTGATTTTATTGTGAAGGGCGACGGATAAATCTTTTTTTTGGTCAGTCGATGAAAACAACGATTTTTTATTTCTGTAGGTAGGGCGGGGGGGGACTCTTTTCGAACGTCCGTTTGCCATCCAAACAATAAAAGAACAACGAAACTCCCTTCAATTTTGAAAAAAAGCTACAAATTTTAAAAAACTGAAATATTCTGATAATTTTGTTGAGTAATAGTATAGAAGGGCAGGGGGACACCGAGATATTTTAGTGAGTTGTACAAAATGCACAAAAACAACACATAAAAATGGTGGAAACGTAGAAAGTTAAAAAGTCATATATTTGCTCTTGACAATCACGTGACCGTGTGGTATAATCTTATCGTAAGATAAATCAGGTGATAAGGAGGTGAATATATGCCAAGAACGTTTCCGGGAACGACGATCGAGGTGATATCGCTCGAGAAAGGCAGCTCCAAGCGACTTTTCGATGGAATATTTGCGGCAGGAGGAATAACCTTGTCGCAGGTCTCGGTTATGACGGGGCTTGAACCATATCTCATTCAGAATTGGATCAAACGGGGATTTTTAACCTCACCAACCAAGAGAATGTACTCGCGCGAGCAGTTCGCAAGAATCGTTATTATAAATATGCTTCGCGAAACGCTCCAGATAGAGAAGATATGCGACCTGATACGTCTCATAGGCGGAGTGCTCGAGGACCCTGACGACGATATGATCAGCGACAGCGAGCTTTACCACAGATACGTAGATATGGTCGCGGATATGGGTTCTGAGATCACGACCAAGAGCGAGATACGCGAGGCGGCGCACAGAGCGACAGAGGATTTTGTTGAGAAGCTTCCGGGCTCACGCGCAAAGCTCGAAAAGATACTCGAGCTTATGCTTTACGCACATATCTCAGCGACGCTGAGAAGATCGGCTGAAGAGATCTTCGCTACACTACAGTAATATCAAGAAAGGAATTTTGTTATGTTTGAATGGTGGAATACATTGAGTCTTGCTACGCAGATATTTTACTGTATAGCAGTTCCGTCCTCCCTCGTTCTCCTTATCCAGACTCTGCTCACCTTTATAGGAATTGGCGGAGATTCTGATATCGATACCGACGGTGTGGGCGATATTGACGGCGACATTGACGGCGAGGCTCCCGAGGGTGTTTACGGCGACGGTGACGTGGATGACGTCAGCGACGCCGAGGGAATGGACGGTCTGCGCATCTTCACGATACGCGGAATTGTCGCATTCCTCGTCGTGTTCGGCTGGGTAGGCGTTGCTATGGACGCGTCGGGCGTATCGCTCTTTATCACTCTTCCCGTGGCTTTCGTGTGCGGTCTTGCAATGATGCTCTCGCTCGCGTTTATCTTCAGAGCGATAATGAAACTCCGCAGCGACGGCAACACCGACAACAGAAATGCGGTCGGCACGGCGGGCAAGGTACAGCTCACCATCCCCCCTGCAAGAAGCGGAGAGGGAAAGGTTCACGTTATGCTTCAGGGTGCTTACGTTGAGCGCAACGCAGTGACCGACGACGAGGAGGCTATCCCTACGGGTGCTGAGATCATCGTCGTAGGAGTCAGCGGTCAGACAGACCTTGTAGTTAAGAGAAAGTAAATTTAGAATTCCCCGAAATGCTTTGCTGTCGGTCAGTGAAAGTCATTTCAAAAGCAAATTTTGATTAATTTATTTAAAAAATAAATTATAAATAAAGCATATAGGAGGAAAAATTATGCAGCCCCAAATTATTTTTGTTGTTTGTGCAGTAGTTCTTGTGTTGGTGTCCTTCATCGCCTGGATCTGTTCCAGATATAAGAAGTGCCCCTCCGACAAGATCATGGTAGTCTTCGGTTCTATCGGTAAGAACAAGGACGGAACAAACCGCAGTGCTAAGTGTATCCACGGTGGCGCTGAGTTCGTAGTTCCCGTATTTCAGTCCTACGCTTATCTCGATCTGACGCCTATCTCAATTCAGGTAGACCTCAAGAACGCGCTCTCCAGACAGAATATCCGTATCGACGTTCCCTCGAGATTTACCGTAAGTATCTCCACCGAGCCCGGCGTTATGCAGAATGCGGCTGAGCGTTTGCTCGGACTCCAGCTTTCTGAGATCCAGGAGCTTTCCAAGGATATCATCTTCGGTCAGCTTCGTCTTATCATCGCAACGATGGATATCGAGGAGATCAATACCGACCGTGATAAGTTCCTTGCGGCAGTAAGCAGCAACGTTGAGACCGAGCTCAAGAAGATCGGTCTGCGCCTTATCAATGTAAACGTAACCGATATCAGCGACGAGTCGGGATACATCGCAGCTCTCGGTAAGGAAGCGGCTGCAAAGGCTATAAA
>JAFTKL010000017.1 GCA_017453285.1 Clostridia bacterium
CCCTACAATACGCGATAGCACGCATTGTCTGTTTTGCGTGCATATCGTTACAAAATATGCACCCGCAGAACTGTAATCATAATTGTCAAGGCGAGGATGTTTTCGTTTCGGTAATTCTTTTTCTTTATCCATTTTCATCACCCATTTCATTATATCACAAATCGGCAGAGAAGACAAGTTCTCTGCCGAAGTTTTTGTGCCTGTAATTTCTCCGTTAAGAGTATCGCGCCAACCGTTTTTTGTTTTTATTTAAGCTCAATTGTCAGAACCGCGTCAGATAGTCCGTCAGCGGTGGCATAGAGCTTGAGCTCGCCTGCACTCTTGCCTACCATCAGCGCGACACCTATTCTGCCTGCGCGCATCTGTCGGTGTGGCTCTGTGACGGGGGTATGATCGCATACGTCAGAGCCCGTGCCGAGTATCTTTCCGAGCGTATTGCAGTGAAATCTCACAAAGGGCGCAGCAGTGGGTACCTCGAGTCCGTTCTCGTCCACGCAGTAGCAGGTGACGATCGCTACATCTCTACCGTTTGCCTGCTCTACCTTGTTGTCGAGTCGCATCTTGAGCGCGACCGCTCTGCCCGTGGTGAGCTTTCTATCGGTGGCAACCAGCTTTCCGTCGCGGAATGCTTCAACTCGCAGCTCGCCCCTCTCGTAAGCTACCTGCCACTCGCCGTGGCCGTACTTCTCGATCTCGCGTCTGCCGAGGCTCTTGCCGTTAAGATAAAGCTCGAGCGCGTCGCAGTTCGTATACGCGACCACGCGGATGCTCTCGCCCTCTCTGCCCTCGAAATTCCAATGCGGGAGCAGATGCACCATCGGCTCGTCGGTCCAATGCGACTTATTCTGATAGAAAGCATCCTTCTTCTGCAGATAGAGGTCTATCGCGCCCGCCTGCGAGCAAAGGCGCGGCCAGGTCGTCTCGCCTCTGTGCTCAAACGCGATCCACTGATATCCGCCGAGTACCCACTCGCGCTCGCAAAGGAACTTCCAGGTCTTTTCTCGTCCCATGAACCACTTGTCAGCCGAGTCCTTGTCGTAGGCGGTGGTGTATCCCGTAGAGAACACGGTATCGTCGTACCAGCCTCTCGTGGTGCTCGAAGCACAGCACTCGGATGCAAATATCGCCTTTTCGGGATATTTTTCGTGTATCTTGTCGTATTTATTGAGGTTGTAGTTTATTCCGATCGCGTCGAGCTCGTCGTAGACGGTCGCGACGTCGGGATCGTGGCAGACTGCCGTCATTACAACTCTCGAGGAGTCGAGCTTGCGGATGCGGCTCATCATCGCCTTGCAGATGCGCCTGCCCTCTTCGGTGACGTGGTGCGGTTCTTCGTTTCCGACCGACCAGAAGAGCACGGACGGGCGGTTGCGGTCGCGGCGGACAAGCATTTCCATCTGCTCGAGGCTCTCCTCGGAGGAGGAGAACCATCTCGTCTCGTCCATAACGATAAATCCGAGCTCGTCGAGCGCGTCCATAGTCGCCTCGGGGTGCGGATAGTGGCTGGTTCGGTAGCCGTTCGCGCCCATCTCCTTTATCAGCTCGACCTTGTAGCGAAGCACGTTGTCGGCGACCGCCTTGCCCGTGAGTCCGAGATCCTGATGCGCGCACACGCCCTTGATCTTGATATGTCTGCCGTTGAGGAAGAGCCCCTTGTTCGAATCGAGAACGAACGTACGGCAACCGAAGCGCGTGCTGTAGCTGTCGGTAAGCTCGCCGTCCGCGTGCACGTCGGTCACGAGCGTGTAGAGATAAGGATCGTCGATATCCCACAGATGCGCGCCCTCAAGCACGGCGTTGTACTTCAGCACCGCCTTGTCGCGAAGCTCAACAGCACCCTCGGCAGAACATTTCGCGGCTATATTGCCATCTGCGTCGAGCACGCGGCTCTCGACCTTTAGCTTTACATTCTCGTATCTGTCGTTGCGCAGAGTGGTCTCTATCATAAGCTCCCAATTTCCGTCCTCGCGCTTGGTGGGAACTACGTAAACGCCCCAAAGATCGACCGCGACGGTCTCACTCTTGCAGAGCCACACGTGGCGATAGATACCTGCGCCCTCGTACCACCAGCCCTCGTGATGCTTTGTCTCAACGTAGACCGCGAGCACGTTCTTCTGCTTGCCGAACTTCGCCACATCGGTGATGTCGACCTCAAAGGAGTTATAGCCGCAGAAATTGTGCTTTAAGATAACTCCGTTGAGATAGACGGTCGCCCACGTTGCGACACCGTCGAACATCAGCGTGAGTCTCTTAGAGCTGTCTTCCTCGTCAAGATAGAATTCCTTTCTGTACCACGCGTTGCGGTACTTAAAAAATCCGAGCGTGTTGTTCTCGTTCTTATCGGGTGCTTGCGAGATGATATAGTCGTGCGGAAGCGTCACGGGATACCACGCGTCGCGCGAGATCTCGCGGCTCGTGCTGTAGTTGTCGTACGCTCCTATGTAGTTTATCGCCGCAGGTCCCCAGAGCATCGTCTCGGTCTTGGACTGCATATATATCGGGCCCTTGTCAACGGGGATGCGATCGTCAAGGTCGCCCTCGTGAAAACGCCAATTCTCGTCAAAAAGTATCTTCTCTCTCATTTTTATTCTCCCTTCCTGCGCGTTTCTATGCTTTGTATATATGCTCTCGGCGACATTCCCACCGAGGAGGTAAAGACCTTTGAAAAATAGAGCGGATCGCGAAATCCCGAAAGCACCGCCACGTTTTTGACGCTCATAACGCCCTCTTCCATCAGAAATACCGCGTGCTTTATGCGCAGCTCGCGCAGAAATTGCGTATACGCCACGCCCGTGCGCCTCTTGAAGAGCGCAGAGATATATTTTACATCGTAGCCTATCTCGTCAGCGATAGAGGAGATAGAGAGATCGGGATCTGTAAAGTTTTCCTGCGTTATCGTCATTATCCGCGTCACCACGTCGCTCTGTTCCTTTTGTACAGGGCGAAGCGCGCCGAGCGAATAGAGCAGCACCGCCTCGCAGAGAATGTCGATATTTCCCTGCTCCGCGCGCTCAAGGCAGTCGCACCAGAATGGGATCAGCTCGCTGTATCCGTCGTAAACGCAGTTGACGCTGGTGATGCCGAGTCGCTGGATATATTCGTTTGCGCGCCTGCCGAAAAAGCTGATATAGCAATATTCAATCCCGCTCTCCGAGCTTATAGTGAAGCTGTCACCGTCGCACACGAAGAAGAGCATTCCCTCCCGTATATCTCGGTCGATGCCGCGCACCGAGTAAATTCCCTCGCCGTGAAGCACCAAGCTTATATAATATCCGCTCGCCTGCCGTAATTCCGACTGTCCTTTTTGAGTCTCGCGTATAAAATTTGCACACACAAGGTCACTCGAGCGGTTGAAATTGAATTTACATACGTTTTGCTGATGCATAGTCCCCTCCTTTAGAATTATGATACCATTTTAACACATTTTGACCGAAAATGCAACTATTTTACATAATTTAATCGAAAAAATCCATTTACATCGCTTTTATCCTTTGGTATAATTAACTTGTAAGCTGAAGCGTTATAGCTTCTTCTCTATTCTTGGTGTTTTTTGGGAAGGAGATGCCATGAAAAAAATAAGAATAGGAATTCTTGGTGTAGCAGGAAGAGGAAAGTCGTTTTTTGACAACATTTTGGTCAACGACGGAGAGATCGTAGCGGTCTGCGACATATGGCAGCCCAACCTCGACACCGCAAAGCGCACTCTTGGAGACGTTGCTACCTACCTTGATTTCAATGATTTTATAGAGCATGAGGGAATGGACGCCATTCTCGTCAGCAACTATTTTCACGAGCATGCTCCGTTTGCAATCAGAGCGCTTGAGAAGAACGTCCACGTACTGAGCGAGTGTATCTCTAACGGTACTATGGCAGAGGGCGTTGCACTCGTCCGTGCGGCTGAGCGCAGTAACGCTATCTATATGCTTGCCGAAAACTACCCCTTTATGATATTCAACCAGGAAATGCGCCGCGTGTACCGCGGTGGCACGCTCGGCAAGGTGCTTTTTGCAGAGGGTGAATACAATCATCCGCTCGATCCAAACGGTGTTAAATACATCAGGGAGCTTTGCCCTCATTCAAAGCATTGGAGATATCAGCTCCCAAGAGCTTATTATATCACTCATTCGCTCGCTCCTCTTATGTACATCACGGGCTCAAGACCCACGCGTGTGTGCGCCCTTCCCGTCGTAGCTCCGATGGAGCAGGAAAACGGCATATCCAAGGGCGTTCCGGAGAGAGCGGCTATCATCACCTGCCTTAACGACGACAATTCGGTCTATCGCGTTACCGGATGCGCCGCATTCGGCTCTCACGAAAATTCCTACCGCATCTGCGCAGAACACGGACAGATCGAAAATCTCCGTGACGGAAGCAGTCGCGTGCTTCTCAACTACGACTCGTGGTCGGTGCCGGAAGGACGCGAGGTCCACAATCTCTATAAGCCCGAGTGGCCCGAGGAGACGCGCGCACTCATCGAGCGTTCAGGACACGGCGGCGGCGACTTCTTCGTCATCAAGGAATTCTTCGACTGCATCAGAGAGAACAGACGCCCCGAGTTTGACGTTTACTTTGCAACAACGACCGCGTCGGTCGCAATTTTAGGTCACAGAAGCATGCTCGAGAACGGCGTTCCCTACGATATTCCGGATTTTCGCAACGAGGATGACCGCGCAAAATACGAAAACGACAAGCTCAGCCCGTTCTACAATACGCTTGATGGAAGCGAGCCCACGATACCCCAGACCAATTTCCCTGAGTACAATATGACCCCCGAAAAAATGGCTGAATACGATAGAAAAATTAACACATCGGAAGTAGAGTGATTATGAAAAAGATCAAAGTCGGAATTCTCGGTGTCGGCGGTCGCGGCAAGGCGTTTCACAAGAACGTTCTTGCGAATAACGGAGAGATCGTTGCCGCTTGCGACATCAGCGAGGAATATCTGAAGAAAGCCAAAGAAAAATGGGGCGAGCAGGTCGCCACATACACAAGCTTTGACGAAATGCTTGAGCACAAGGGACTTGATCTTGTAGTGCTGAGCAACTATTTCCACGAGCACGCGCCCTACGCTATAAAAGCACTTAACAAAAACATCCACGTTCTCAGCGAATGTACCTCGAACGCCACGATGGCGGAGGGTGTTGCCCTCATCCGCGCGGCTGAGAAGAGTAAGGCTTTCTATATGCTCGCCGAGAACTACCCCTATATGCGTCACAACTCGGAGATCAAGAAGCTCTACGCAAGAGGCGACCTCGGACGCGTGATATACGGCGAGGCTGAATATAACCATCCGATCTCGCCCCACAATCTTCGCGAGATGAAGGATCTCTGTCCAAGCTCAAAACATTGGAGATACAACATCCCGAGGACCTATTATATAACACACTCGCTCGCACCCCTGATGCACATCACGGGCTCGATACCAAAGAGAGTCATCGCGCTCCCCGCAACGCTCGACGAGCCGATAATGTACGACGGCGATATCTCGCGCGGAGTTTTGGAGCGGGTTGCGATAATTATGACACAGAATAACGACGGCTCGGTCTTCCGCGTGACAGGCACGGCAGCCTTCGGCGGTCACGAATGCTCGACACGCGTGTGCGGAGACAAAGCACAAATGGAAAGTCTTCGCGACGGCTCGCACAGAGTTGCGGTGCATTACAACGAATGGGATAAACCCGAGGAACTCGAGTCGAACGAGATCAGCTACGTTCCCGAGTGGCCCGAGGAAGACCGCGAGTTCATAATCGCGGCAGGCCACGGAGGCGGCGACTTTATAGTCACCCGCGAGATCTTCCGTGCCATCAGAGAGAACAAAAAGCCTGAATTTGACGAATACTTCGCGACGACACTTGCGTCGGTCGCAATACTCGGACACCGCAGCCTGCTTGAAGGCGGCACGGCGTACGATATACCCGATTTCCATAACGAAGAGGACAGAGCAAAGTTTGAAAACGACACGCTCTCGCCCTTCTACCACTCGGACGGACGCGCTCCGTCCATCCGCCCCTCGAACTCCACGGTAAATTTCACCCCCGAGGATATGGCGCGCTACGACGCGGCGGTGGCGGAGATCGAATAATTTTTGTTATACTTCAAAAGAGTATAAAACGGTACAATTCTCCTTTGTGCCCGACCCGTGCGAGCTTCTTCCCAATTCGCACGGGTCATTCTTTATGCTTATTCTTATACGTAAAAACTCCTCATCCACCGCAAGCAAAGTCGCTTTGCGACATGCTCTCCGCCAAAGAAGGCTTCTGTGAATCGCGCTTTGGGGAAACAGCCGAATGTGCGGCGGTGAGCGCAACAGGCTCAGGGTGTAGGTGCGCTTCACGAAGCGCCCGTTTTGTTTTACAATATTGTAGACGGGCGCTTCGTGAAGCGCCCCTACGGATTTTGATAGAACCTTTTGCGCTGTAGAAGAACAAAACAACGATTTCTATCTCGTTTTGCAGGGACGCACGGTCCCTACAAATTTTATAGAAATTTTTCGTTTCGCAACAGACGGATGTGCGGCGATAACCGATATTTTCGGGAGGGGAGACCCCTCCCCTACAGCCTTTTCGTATTTTTCGATTGTAGGGGAGGCGTTTCGCCTCCCGTTGTTTAATTTACACCATTGTTCCGTCAACAGACGAACGCGCGGCGGCTACCTATATCTCGGGCAAAATGTCAAATATATACTTTTAGTTGGTAGTCTCGAAAAGTTCTACAAAAAACCGCTCTTGCTACTAAATTAAGATAGCAAAAGCGGTTTTCCGTTTGTTTTATTCTTTCCATTCAATAAAATTGAGCTTCTCGCCTTTCTCGTTATATGTAACGATCGCGTAAGGGGATGCAGAGATATCTATGCGCGCGCCGAGAATATCTACCTCGCACTCACTACTCTTTCCGTCGCTCTCGTAGGCTCTGACGATGATCTGCTCGCCGTCCTCGCTCTTCTTTATCGCGCTTACGCACAGATCATCCGCTCCGCCGCTAAAACCGCAGAAGAGCTCGGGAAGCGCGCCGTGATGAAAGCTTACGTTGATAACTCTCGCAGGAGAGTTGAGCAGAGCGGCGCGTCTGTTCGCGTCAGAGGCGGTGGTGTAAGGGAATATAGAATAGGTCGTGCGCCTTATTCCCTGCTCCATATAGCTGTAGCGGCCGTCGCGAATTCCAAAATGGTCGGCAAAGATCGCGCCGCGCAGCACGGTCATTCTCACCTGATCCTCAGTTGAATCGTAGCCGTATTTTCCTATATTAGCCACGCCGAGTCTGCCCGATGCGAGCCACTTCGAGAATGGCTCCTCTCCGTTACAAAGCGGTCGCTCGATGCTTCCGTACGGAATATCGCAGCGCAGGCTGTCTTTTGAGGGGAAACAGATCTTGAGCGCCTTGTTCTTGCCTCTGAAATCTGCCTCGAGCTCGACCTTAAGCTCGTCCGAGTCGGCATAGAGCTTGTAGTCACGCACAAGCGTGCAATCGTTGCATCGAAGCGTCACTCGCAGAGCGCCGCAGACTGCGCCTTCCTCAAGCACCGTGAATTCAGGGGCAGCAAAGCTGTCGCAGACCTCTCCAAGATCAAATCTGTTGTGCGCCCAGGTGTCGCACGCTGTCTCGTCGGTGAGCACCGCGCCAAAGCCGCCCTCTGCGATCAGGCTGCCGTCTTTTTTCGATATTATCCTTGCTATCTCACCGCTCGCAGAGTCAAATTCCACGCGGATCTTCGAGTTCTCGAGCGAGTGCTCGCTCACGCGAATTTTCTCAAATCTGCTCGCCTCTCTGTTTGTGTAGGTGCGATAAAGTCTGTAGCCGAACGCGGGAACTTCAGCTAAAAATTCGGTTTCATAGAGGTCCCAATCTCCGTTGGTCGCCTCGCCGCGTATGAGCTGGAACGGGATCTCGCGCCCTTCCTCATCGGTCATATATGAGCATTCTACGCGACGGCGCACGGGAGTTTTCACGGGGAACGCGTGGGGATTGAACACTATTATCGGCGTGCCGAGAGTATCGTGCTGCCACACGAGGAAGTGCTCCTTGTGTGCCTTGCCGGGATCTTCTCCCCTCGCCGTCTCGACCTTCCGCGCGATCGCCTGCATCGCGCCGTTGATCTCCTGCTCGGTCACGCTCATTATCTCTCCAAACTGATAGATCGCGTCGCGGTACGCGCTCTCGATCGCACAACCCGCGAGAATGTCGTGAAACTGATTGAAGAGCAGATTTCTCCACATCTTCGAGAGCTTCTTCTCGGGGTACTTGTAGCCGACGAGTCTGTGCGCCATGAGGCAGATGCGCTCTGACGCGAGCAGATTTTCCTCACATCTGCGGTTAAGTTCCTTGACCTCGCTCATCGCGCTGTAGCAGCCGCGCGCGTGGTGCTGAAGCTCGGTGTCGACAACAGGAAGAGACGTGTTTCCCGAGTTGTCAAAAAAGTCGTCTACGCCTGCAAACACGTAGTTCTCACGCATATTCTCTACAAGAGTGGAAAGCAGCCGCGCGCTCGGTCCGCCGCCGTGGTTGCCGATGCCGAAGAACGACATTCTCGCCACTCCGTCCTCGGCGATCTTGTCGGCGGTCGCGTGGATCCTGCCGATATCCTTCTCGGTCAGCGCGTAGTAGAATATTCTGCTCGCCTCGACCTCACTTCCGTCGTCGGCGCGCCAGATGAAGTTATCAAATCCGAGCGGATGCTCATTCTCATCGGGGCGCATAAATACGTAGCGCGACATTCCGCCGCCGCGAAGTATCTTTGGCATCGAGGCATTGTGACCGAACGAGTCCACGTTGTAGCCCGTTCTTGCCGTGATGCCGAATTTATCCTTGAAATATCTCTGCGAGATAAGCGCGTGGCGCGCAAAGCTCTCGCCCGAGGGGATATTGCAGTCGGGCTGAAGATACCAACCGCCCACGATATTCCATCTTCCCTCCCGCACTCGCTCTCTGATCTCTTCAAACATTTCGGGGTCAGTCTTCTCTACCCATTCGTAATATACCGCGCAGGCAGATGTAAATTTGTAATCGGGAAATTCCTTCATTCGATCAAGCGCACTGCGATAGGTCGCAAGCACCTCGGAATAGCCGTCCTGCCAACGCCAGAGCCAGACAGGATCTATATGCGCGTTTCCAACGAGATAAAGATTTTTCATAAAACACCTCCGAATATCAGTTAATATCATTTTAACACAGAGAGAAAACACGGTCAATTGAAAATTCAACGATAGTATTGTCTTTTCTTACGATTTGTGATATAATATTCTCAAAAACAGATCAAAGGAGAAATAGATGGATCGCTTCAGCACCGACGGCTATATAGGCAATAGCGGCATATGCGCCTCACACAAAAGGCTTGGCGGCAGCTCGGACACACACTCACACGAGTTTTTCGAACTTGAATACATAAGCGACGGCTCGGGTATCTACACCATTGACGGCAAGGAATACGAGATGCGCGAGGGTATGTTTTTTCTTATGACACCCATAAACTTCCACAGCGTGAAGGCCTCGGATGCAACGGTTTTTAACGTTATGTTTTCGGAAAAGGTGTGCTCCGCAGAGCTTTTGGCGCGTTGCTTTGACACAAATGGTGGCATTGCATTCGAGGTACTGCCCGAGGATAAGGCTTTTTTCGTCTCGCTTCTCTCCGAGCTTTGCCGCGAGGAAAACAGCGCAGACTATACCGCAAATCTACTCAATTCTCTGCTTTACAAAAGCCTTCAATACAAAAAGCAGGGATTGCCTGCTCCCTCGAGCGTAGCGCGAGCCGTGATATATATTCTCAGGCATTTCCGCGAGGATCCATCGCTTGCGATGGTAGCTGCAGTCGCAGGATATGCGCCCAATTACTTTTCCACACGCTTCAAGGAAGAGATGGGCGAGAGCTTCAAGCAATATCTCGACCGTCTGCGCTTCGATTATGCAAAAAAGCTTCTCGAGCACACTAATCTCACGGTCGCACAGATCTGCCGCGAGAGCGGATTTGACGATTACCCGAACTTCGTCCGCAGGTTTTCCGCGCGCTTCGGATCGTCGCCAAGCAAAATGAGAAAATTGATCAAAAACGAAAAACGGAGGCACCTGACCCCGCCGATTTGATATAATTTTTGTGTTCCGCCAACAGACGAACGTGCGGCGATTATCTTTCTTGTTTGTAGGGACCGACGTCCCCGGCGGTCCAATGTCGCATCGGTCACAAATTGCATATTTGTCTATTGCCAAAATAAAGATAATATACGGAAACAATATATTTACCTTTTGTTTAAGGACCGCCGGCAACTTGTTGCAGGGACGCACGGTCCCTACAAGTTTGATATAATTTTTATGTTCCGTCAACAGACAAA
>JAFTKL010000018.1 GCA_017453285.1 Clostridia bacterium
CGTAATCTTTGTTTTGCCTGTAGCCGAAATATCGACTCCTTATCTCTCGGTAGGGCGGGGGTTTACTCCCGCCGATGTCGTTTCGATTATAAAATGCACATCCGTCTGTAACATAAACAAAAAACATCTATCTCGCCCCGGGTTTGATATGATTTTCTTGTATCGGTGACGGACGGATGCGCGGCATTGACCGATATTTCGGGCGCTTCGTGAAGCGCCCCTACCGACGAGGTGGATGTTTGTTCCGGCAACATTCAAACGTACGATCTCTGCCAATTTTGCATTTTGCTCTTTGCATTTTGCATTTACTACGTTTCTATTTCCTGCGCTATTGCGATATCGACGAGGCATTTTATTTTGCAGCGGATGACGGCGCGGTCGGAATAGAGCTCGCACTCGGTCGTGCGGCGCAAGAGCTCTGCATCCGCAAGCTCGGTCGCAATCAGCGAATTCATCTGCTCGTACGCGAGTGCCGACAGCTCCTCGTCGCTAAGCTCGCGTTCGACAAATTCGTACTCGAGATAGCGCGTGTCGTGTATGCCGATCGGCAGATATCTGTCGTTTGGCGCGGGAATATATTCTTCTATATCTATTTTATCACAAGTTGGGGGTAAATTTCTATAGTTTGAGAAAAATTTTATTCTTTTTTTGAAAAAAATAAGGTATTTTTCGCATTTTTGAGTCTCTTTATAGACTTTTTCGGTCTTTACGCGCCCGATTTCAAGCTCAAAGTCCCGCTCGACCTCGGCGATCACCCTGCCGCGAGCGCGTGTATAGCGGAAGCCACTCTCCTCGTCTCCGTAAATTCCGCCGATAAGAAGCTGACCTTTTGCGACCTCCTCTCCGATCTCTACCGCGATATTTCCGCTGATATCCTCGAGCGCGACTATTCTGCCGTGCTCGGTCGCAACGAGATTTGCGGGGGCGGTCTGCTCTCTGTCGTCCTCCGAAAAATCAAGCTCGCGTATCTCGACCTCTGCCACCGTGCCGATGATATTCACGCTGATCCAGGAGATGTCGTCCGAGAAGATCAGCACGCGGTTCTCAAGCACACCCGAGTCGATCGAGCGCGTCGGCGTGCCGAGCTCGAGTCCACACTCGCGAAGGATCTCCTTGACCTCGCGCTCGCTGAGTTTATTTTCCCCGTCGACACGGATATCCCAGATCACGCCGCTCGCGAGGACGGTAACGGCGACCGAGAGCAGAAGCGCGGCAAAGAGTCCGTATCTGTGGCGGTAGCGAGAAAGAATGGCGGGAATGCCGTGCGACGAGATCAGCGTGAGTGCGATATTGCGGTGCTCGGCGGCTTTTCTGAGTCTGCGAAGGGAGAAGAAAGGAATGAGGAGCTGTGCGCTCTCGCCGAGAATTTCGACTTCTCTGAATGGGATCGAGAGCTCGCGGCAGATATCAACGATCTTTGCAAGCGACTCTTTGCTGACTTTACAGATGCGATAGCCGACGAGAAACAAAAATGGATGCGCGCGTCTCATCGGCAATCTCCTTTGTCGGTGCCGCAAAAGCTGACCGAGTCGATAAGACCGTCGATGCCGAGAATTCCGCGGTTGTAGGACGAGCAGGAGAGAGAAGCACCGCGCACCGAGATAAATTCCTTTTTGTGCGGGAGTGAAACACGGATCTCGGTGTCGGTGTAGAGCAGAATCTTTTTTGCACCGCGGATCTTGACAAGGCTCTTTCCGAGTATCTCGACTGCGTGTCCGTGCGGCATAGTCTCGGGCGAGATATCGAGCAGGCGGCAGAAACGCTCGATCGCCCTCGGCTTTTCTGTATGAGACTTCATAATAGCTCCTTTGCATATTTTCTGGCGCGCCGCTATAAGATTTAGCGTAGCGTTTAAAATATCATATGACAAAGGAGTCCTTCAAATGACCGAAAAAACAAAAAGCCGCACCTCACTCTCACCGGGGCAGGCGATCTTCTCAATATGCAGTATCCTCGCGCTTGTGCTTTCTTTTGTCTGCTCGGATGCTCTTCTTGAGTCGATGAAGCGCGGAATGCAGCTCTGTGTTACGACCGTTCTGCCCTCGCTCTTTCCGTTTGCCGTGCTCTCCGAGCTTGCGGTGCGCTCGGGAGCGGCGGACGGCGCAGCGCGGCTTTTTGGCAGAGCTTTTGAGAAGCTCTTCGGCATACGTCGCGAGGGCGCGATCGCGCTCGTGCTTGGGCTTCTTTGCGGATTTCCCATCGGCACGCGTTCGGCTATCTCGCTTTACGAGGGGGGGAAGCTCTCGCGCGGCGAGCTTGAGCGGATGATCTGCTTTTGCAACGGTCCGAGCCCTGCCTTTTTAGTGGGTGCTGTCGGAGTCTCGCTCTTTGGCTCGCGCGAGTTCGGCATTCTTTTGCTTGTAGCAGAGATCTTCTCCTGCCTTGCCGTTGGGATTTTGCTGCGCTGGCTATTCGGAAAGGGCGGAGAAGTTGAAGTTCGCGCGTGCGTTGATCCTTGCCCGAGGCGGCTCGGTGCTTGCGAGAATATCACGCTTGCGGTGAGCGAGAGTGCCAAGAGTATGATCTCGGTCTGCTCTTTTATAATCTTCTTTTCAGCCTTCGGCGGAGTGATCAAGATTTGCCTTGATACGCTCCGAGTGCCTGAGAGTATGATGGCTCTCGTTATGGGCGCACTTGAGCTGACGGGTGGCGCGCTTGCCGTCTCGAAGCTCGCCGAGCCGCTCTCCTGTTTTCTTTGCGCCGCGGTGGTCGGATGGTCAGGTCTGTCGGTGCATTTTCAGCTTATTTCGATCTGCGGTGAGCATAAAATAAGGCTCGGTCGCTATTTTTGCGCCAAGCTCTGCCGCGCGGCGATCGACGTGGCGGTCGTGGCGGCGGGAATGAGAATTTTTGACGGGAAAATAGTGATAAGTGAGGGTGCGGCGGAGTCCTTTTTGTATAGCGGCAGACCGAGCGCACTCGGTATATTCTCGCTGTTTCTCTTCGCAATAGGCGCGCTCGGTCTGTATCGGCGCGGGAAGGTGCGAAAAAAATAAAATTATGATGCTTGACATAAAATCTACGATGGTGTATAATAATTGTGAAAAAGAAAAAGGGGGAAATGATGAAAAAAAGATACGACGTGCGAGGTATGAGCTGTGCCGCGTGTGTTGCTCACGTTGAGCACGCGGCGACCAAGGTGTGCGGCGACGGCAACGTCAGCGTGAGTCTGATAACCAACTCGCTGACTGTCACGGTCGACGACGCGACCGACGAAAAAAAGCTCTATCTCGATCTCAAAAAGTCTCTCAAGGATGCGGGATACACGCTTGAGGACGGGGGAAATACAAAGAAAAATATCGCGGACGACGAGTTTCGGAGCGGGCTGCGCCGCCTGATCAGCTCAGCCGTGCTCTGCGCGATCCTGATGGTCGTTGCTATGGGGCATATGGTCGGTCTGCCGACGCCTGCGCTCTTTGAAGAGCATCCTTATCTCTTCGCTCTGCTTCAGCTTATCCTGACACTTCCCGTTATAATAATAAACTTCAAATTCTTCAAAAACGGCTTTGCGGCGCTCTTCCGTCTCTCGCCGAATATGGACTCGCTGATCGCGATCGGCTCGTCTGCGTCTCTGATCTACGGCATCGTGGCGACCGTCTTTATGCTCGTCGGTGAGCTGACGGGCAGGGCAGAGCTTATCGAGCTCTACCGCCACAATCTCTATTTTGAGGGTGCGGCGATGATACTCACGCTCGTGACGCTCGGAAAGACGCTTGAGGGCAAGGCGAGAGCCAATGCCGCGAGTGCGGTCGGTAAGCTCGCCTCGATGATGCCCGACGAGGCATCGGTGCTCCGCGACGGTGAATTCAGGCTCATCCCGATCTCAGAGATCGAGGTCGGTGATATAGTCGAGCTGCGCGCGGGCGAGACGGTTCCCGTAGATGGCGTGATAATCGAGGGCGAGGGCGCGATGGACGAGTCTGCCATCAGCGGAGAGAGCATTCCCGTCGAGAAATCGGTGGGCGACCGCGTGAGCGCGGTCTGCACGCTCGGCGGAGGATATGTCCGTTTCAGAGCCGACAAGGTCGGCGGCGACACAACGCTTGCAAAGATAATCACGCTTCTCGAGGATGCCGCCGCGTCAAAGGCACCCATCTCGCGAGTTGCCGACAAGGTCAGCGCGATCTTCGTGCCCTGCGTTATCGGAGTTTCTCTGCTCACGGCGCTGATCTGGATAATCTTCAGCGGCGACGTGACGATGGCGTTCAATTGCGCCGTCTCGGTGCTGGTCATTTCCTGCCCCTGCGCACTCGGACTTGCAACTCCGACGGCGGTAATGGTAGGAACGGCGAGAGGCGCGAGACTCGGAATACTGATCAAGAGTGCCGAGGCACTTGAAAATCTTCATTCGATCAAATATTTTCTTACCGATAAGACCGGTACGCTTACCGAGGGAAGACCGCGCGTTACCGATGTTCTGACTTTTGGCGGCAGCGAGGAAGAGCTTCTCCGCCTTGCGTATCTTGCTGAGGTGCGCTCGAGCCATCCGCTCGCGGCTGCGATCTGCGAAGAGGCGAGTGCGAGAGGTCTTGCAAGCGAGAGCGACGAGGTGTCTGATTTCCGCTCGGTCAGCGGAAAGGGAATTGAGATCACTCTTGGCGCGCTTGTATGCCGAGTAGGCACGCCCGAGCTTCTACGGATGGGCGGCATTGAGCTTACAGAGAGCGAGAGTGCAAGTCTTGCGGCGCTTGAGAATGACGGCAAGACGGTGGTTGCGGTGGCTTACGGCGAGCGCGTGCTTGGTCTTATCGCGATAGCCGATAAGATCAGAGCCGACAGCCGCGAGGCGATCGCAGAGCTCAAGAAAATGGGAATTACCCCCGTTATGCTGACGGGTGACAACCAAAGAAGTGCGGCGGCGATCGGCGCACAGTGCGGAATTGAGGAGTGCCGCGCGAGACTCTTGCCCGAGGACAAGGAGAGGATCATCCGCGAGTACTCACAAAAGGGGCGCACCGCGATGGTGGGTGACGGAATAAACGACGCACCTGCGCTCGCATCGGCAGATATAGGAATTGCCATCGGAGCGGGCACCGAGGTCGCGATCGACTGCGCCGACGTGGTGCTCTCAAAGAGCTCGCTTACCGATGCGGTCAGCGCGATCAGTCTGTCGCGCGCGACTATGACTGTGATCAAGGAAAATCTCTTCTGGGCGCTTATCTACAACGCGATCTGTATTCCGATCGCGGCAGGCGTGCTCTATCCGATATTCAATTTCGCGCTCTCGCCTATGCTTGCGTCAGCCGCGATGAGCTTCTCGTCGGTCAGCGTGGTGCTCAATTCTATAAGACTTCGTTATAAAAAAATTTATATTCATAAAGGAGAGGATCAGGATATGTTCGGAAAAACTAAAGTAGTTACTTTTGCAGTTGAAGGTATGATGTGCAACAATTGCAAGGCGCACGTTGAGAAGGCACTTCTCGGCGTTAAGGGGGTTAAGTCGGTCGAGGCATCGGTCGAGAACAAGAACGTCACCGTCACCGTCAAGGAATCGGTCAGCGAGGATACCCTCAAGGCTGCCGTCGTCGCCGCGGGATATAAGGCTTGACGTTGCGCGCAAAAATTTCATCAAACTATAATACGTAAAAAGGACAGAGAACGTAATGCGTGATGTTCTTATCAGAGAAATCACCTAACCCACGGTAGGGGCGAACTGTGTTCGCCCGCGGGAGACCGCAGGTCTCCCCTACGGATAAAATGCCCCGCAATAAACAAATAATTAGCCCCGACAGATTTCAAAGTCTGTCGGGGTTCTTCTTGTTTCGTTCGACAAATTGGAATTTGACGGTATTACAACAGCTTTATCTCATTGGCAATCATAGCCACGGTTTTGGCATTGGTATCAATTTTAATGGTATTGAGTGCTTGATACATCGGTATTCTTGCTATGCTTCGCTCAATTATATCTTCTGAACGGATACCTCTTTCTACATCCATTGCC
>JAFTKL010000019.1 GCA_017453285.1 Clostridia bacterium
GAAGGGCTTCGCCCCCACTCGCGTCGCATAGTCGCCCTGTGTCGCTCGATACACTCGCTTCTTGGGCTCCTTGCTTTGGCTCCTTCGCTTCGAAAAAACGATACTTAATCGTTTTTTCTCGCTCGCCCTTGCCGGTGAACCGGCAAGGTTCAAATCTCTCTCCGCCAAAAGAAAAAGCAAGACAGACCGATTGGTCTGTCTTGCTTTTTGGCGGAGAAGGAGAGATTTGAACTCTCGCGCCGGTTAATCCCGACCTACACCCTTAGCAGGGGCGCCTCTTCGGCCAACTTGAGTACTTCTCCGTGTATCAAGCGGACATTTCTGCCCTGCGGATTGCCGTTTTTCAAATCCGCCCTACTATTATACCCTATTTGTCTCGGTTTGTCAATATCTTTTTTAACTTTTATGGATTTATTTTTTATCTTTTTTCTATCTATTGAATTTATTTTCGCGTTGTGCTATAATAAATTCAACAAATTTTTACAAGGAGGAACACTATGAGCAACAGTCCGCTCGTTGATTATATCTGTCTTTCACCGCATATGGAGGCGCCCAGAGAGGCTAAGATCGACCGCATAACCATTCACCATATGGCAGGCGATCTCTCGGTCGAGGTCTGTGGGAATATTTTTCAGAACCCCGAGCGCCGCGCGTCGTCGAATTATTCTGTCGGCACCGACGGGCGCGTCGGAATGTATGTCGAGGAGGGCAACCGCTCGTTCTGCTCCTCAAGCCCCGAGAACGACCACCGCGCAGTCACCATCGAGGTCGCAAACGACGAGTTTGGCGGCGAGTGGCACGTCGGCGACGTTGCGCTCGAGAAGACTATAGTGCTTTGTGTTGATATCTGCCTGCGCAACGGCATCAAGGAGCTCGTATATACGGGCGACACCACGGGAAATCTCACGATGCATAAGTGGTTCCGCGCGACCGCCTGCCCCGGTCCGTACCTTAGTTCGAAGTTTCCCTATATAGCAGAGGAAGTGACGCGCAGGATTCGGGAGAAAGTTGAAAATTGAAAGTTGAAAATTAAGGAGCGAGGGTGCGTTTGTCTAAACGCACCTTTTCTCGTCGGTAGGGGAGGGGCTTGCTCCTCCCGAAATATCGGTCAATGCCGTGAATCCGTTCGCGCTCTTATTTGCACGACTAAAGGAAACAAAAGCCTCTCCTCGAGGAGAGGTGGACGCCGATGTTTGCGAAGCAAACTCGATACGAAGTTGTACGCGGACGGAGAGGTGTATGTTTTTGTTTGGATTGCATACGGAAGTTCATTTTTTAATCGTAATAACTATTATCACCTCTCAGGCGGTTACACCGCCAGCTCTCCTCAAGGAGAGCCTTTAAGTATCATAACGTTCGAAAAGAGTCGAAAGCAAGTCATCGCCCTATCGTCAATATAGAGTCGTCGTTTCGGCTACAGACCAAATAAAAATCTATATCTCGCTCTTCACAATTTAAAATCACAAAAACCCGTGGTAGCATAGCTGTCCACGGGTTTTTACATCGCTATTGAATTAAACTTGGAAAGGGAATATCGTTATAGAACACGGTAGCCCAAAGCCCTTTAGGGAATATTGTCACGAGTTCTATCAAAACTCTTGATCAACCCCCATTCAAGTTCTTTGGCTCCACCTTTCTACGAAAGAAAGGTGGAAAAAACGCGTCCCCGCGTCCTATTACTGCTCCAATCTAACTTTTAGCCGTCGATGCTGCGCAAGAACGCGTAGCCGCGCTTGATGCCCT
Organism: Clostridia bacterium; assembly: GCA_017453285.1. GTDB lineage: Bacteria > Bacillota > Clostridia > Oscillospirales > CAG-272 > HGM12713. Next base: position 1,744 of record JAFTKL010000019.1, read on the forward strand.
CGATGCAATCGATCTTGCCTTCGTACTCAAGCGAGAAATAGCCGTCGTAGCCTGCGGCGCGGACGATATCGATGCACTGACGAACCGGAACTACGCCCTCGCCGAGCACGCAACCGCAGTAATATCTGCGACCGCGGGTAGTGCCCCAGCCCTCAGGGCGAGTGCCGAATTCCTGAATAAAGAAGTCTTTTGCGTGAACGTGAACTGCGTAGGGAGCGAGTCTGGAGACAGCGGTAACGTTATCCTCGTCGACGCAGACGAAGTTACCGATATCAACGAGGATACCGAAGTTATCTCTGTTTACTGCGTTGAACAGACGCTCAACGCGGTCGCTGTCCTGCGAGATATAGCCGTGGTTCTCGGTGCAGGTGGTGATACCGCGCTTAGCCGCCTCGTCGGCAACTCTCTGCGCGTTCTTTGCGATGGTGGGGAGCATACCGTCGAACGAGCGAGCCGCACCCGTCTTGCCGAGCGCGTAGACTACGTCGTGGCGCATTACCTTTGCGCCGAGAGCAACTGCAACGTCGAGCTGCTGGACGAGTCTTGCGACCTCCTTATCGGATGCCTCGTCGGTCTCCTGATAGAGACAAGCACCGATGGTGTACGCGTTGATCTCCATACCGAGCGCGTCAGCCTCAGCCTTGATCTGTGCCGCGAGCGCGAGCTTCTCTTCCTGAGTCTCACCGGGGATGTCGATGAACTCGATCGCGTCAAAGCCGATGTCGTGCGCGATCTTAGGGAGCTCTACGAGCGAGAGCTTGCCTGCTCTTACATACTGATAGAAAGAATAAGAACTAACCGAAATTTTCATAATTTTTCTCCTTATTTATGTTTAGTGTTATATAAAAATTCCATTACATTATTTTCACGCGCGAAGTAGTCGTAAAGCTCAACGTAGCGCGAGTAGAGCTTCTCGTATGCCGCGACGCGTGCGGGATCGGGGTAGTAGGTCTTTGCGATCGGGAGCTTCATCTTAGCGGAAGCCTCCTCGAGCGTCGGGTAGCAACCTGCCGCCACAGCGCCCCAGACCGCACTTCCAAGCGCGGTCGCCTCGCTCGAGCCGAGACAGCCGACCTCCATTCCGAGCACGTCTGAGAGTATCTGCATCAGCATCGGGTCCTTGTTGGCAATTCCGCCCGTCGCGATAAAGCTGTTTATCTTGACTCCGTGCGCCGAGTAATTCTCGCAGACTCTTCGGAGCTCGAAGACGGTAGACTCGATTATCGCGCGGTAGATGTCCTCGGGGCGAGTTGAGAGCGTGAGCCCAACGATCATTCCCGAGAGCTTGTCGTTCGGGACGACCGAGCGGTTTCCGCTCCACCAATCGAGTGCGATAAGTCCGCTCTCGCCGATCTCCTTTTTCTCTGCGAGTGAGCGCAGATACGCGTGAATGCCGAGACCTGCCTCTTTCGCGCGGCGTTCGTATTCTGCGGGAACGCAGTTTCCGACGAACCACGCGTAAAGGTCGCCCATCGCGCGAATGCCTGCCTCAAAGCTCATCAGTCCCGGCGCGGTCGCGCCGTAGCCGTGCGAATGTATGCCCGGAACGTACTTTTTCTCGCTTGAGAGAGCCGCGATGACGGCTGAAGTGCCGAGCGCGGCAACCACTCTGCCGTCCTCAATTCCTGCCGCGCCGAACGCGCCGTGCGCGTCGATGACGGGAACGGCAACCTGCGTGTCTGCCGAGAGACCGAGGCGGGATGCCCATTCGGGCGTGATACTGCCTGCCGAGTCGCCGACTCTGTCGACCTCTCGACCGAGCTTGTCAAGCACGTCGGCAAAGCCGTGATCGATGCGCTCGAAGAACTCGCGCGGCGGAAATCCCGCGCCGCTTGAATTGTCGTAGTGCTCTTTTATGGTTGCGTACGCGAGGCTTCTTACCTGCCTGCCCGTGAGCAGAGACGCGATAAAGTCGCCCGCGTTGATGAATTTCGTTGTGTTTTTGTAGACCTCGGGCGACTCCACGTAGGTCTCGTAGAGCTTGGGGTACATAAACTCGCTTGAGAGTATACCGCCCGTGATCTTGAGCATATCGCCAAAGTCCGCCGCGATCTCCTCGATGCGAGGTGCGTACTTGTCCGCGCCCGTGTGCTTCCAGAGCTTAGCATACGCGTGGGGATCGTTCTCGAATGCGGGATCGAAGCAGAGCGGCTCGCCGTCCTTGCCGAGCGGCAGGAAGGTGCAGGCGGTAAAGTCGATGCCGATGCCGACTATCTGCTCGGGCGCGATGCCGTTTTCCTTGATCAGACGGGGAATGAGATAGTCGATCGCGTCGATATAGTCGCGCGGATGCTGGAGCGCGTAGTTTTTGGGCAACGCCTTGCCTCCAAGCTCGGTCATTACCGCGTGAGGATATTCAAAGCTGTAGACCGCGGGGAGAATTTCTCCGTTTTCGACGTCCGCGATGAGCGCGCGCGCCGAGAGCGTGCCGAAGTCTATGCCGATACTGTATTTTTTCATAGCTGCTCCTTTTGTACGAATATTGATATCTCGCCGCTTGAAAGCTCGAGAGTCTCGCCCGAGTCGAGTCTGACGGTAAGCGCGCCGAGGTCGGTCACTCCGAGCGCCGTGGCGGTGTTTTCCGTGCCGTTTTGCAGGAAGCTTACGCGCTTGCCGATGACGGTCGAGCGCGCACGGTATATATTCATAGCGCCTGAAGTGTCATCGCAATCAAGCAGGTCGAGCAAGCGCGCGAACAAGTCTGTCGCGAGTTCGCGCTTTTCCTTTGCCGTGACCTTAGTGACGCCGAGCGAGCCTGCCTTGAGCAAAATATCGTCGGGAAAGCTCTCGGTCGAGAGATTTATGCCGATGCCGAGGATAATATATCTTTTTGTGCCCGAGATGCAGGACTCGGCTAAGATGCCCGCGATCTTGCGCTCGTTGTAGTAGAGGTCGTTGACCCATTTGATGCCGACGTTGATGCCGAATGCCGCCTCTATTGCCTCGCTTGCGGCGACCGCGGCGAGCGCGGTTAGCGAGAGGAGCTTGTCAAGCGAGGAGGGCGACTCGAGGATGAGCGAGGCGTAAAGACCCGTGTCGGTCGGGGAGTAAAAGCTCCTGCCGAGCCGCCCGCGACCTGCCGTCTGACCATCCGCCAGCAGTACTGTCGGTTGAATTTCAGCACCCGACGCGCCCTCGATCAGCCTCCGCGCCTGCAGATTGGTCGAGTCAATAATTCCGTATTCGATTATCTTTATCTCTCTTGCCATATCTGCTCCTTGGAGAGTTAGTTATAGTTAGTTTGAGTCGTATTATTTCTCTTCTTTTTTGAAAAAAAGAAGCAAAAAACTTTCCTGTGGTGTTGGTATAGGGTGCATTCGTGACTCGAACCGATAGTTCCTACGATAGTTTGGGATATTGTAAGTCAAAGCCACATCACAGACGGTGATTTTGCACAAATGCGAGGTGGAAACACGCGGACAGCGCACCTACCGCGTGTTTCTTTTTTTATTGTGAAGGTAAAGATCTGACCTTATTGAGAGCGCCGCAGGAAAGTTTCGGTCAAGCCTTTTCAAAGGCTTGCGGTTTCCAAAGGCAGAGCCTTGGTCGCTCGTCGCAACGAGCGAAATCCTCTTAAACGGCGTTTCTCTTTTGCTAACTTTTCTCTTTGCGCCTTTTGTGCCAAAGAGAAAAGTGGTCAATAAGGATAGATGTTGTTTTGATCCAGCTATCTTTTTGCGGACGACCGATGGTCGCCCCTACGGGTTTGATATGATTTTCTTGTGTCTGCAACAGAGGAACGTGCGATCTCTGCCAATTCTGCACTTTGCATTTTTATTATACTACATCTCAAAAGAAATTTCAACAAAATTTGTAAATCTTTATTAAATAACTTTATATATATTCTTGCAAAAAAGAGAGCTTTGTGGTATAATTATAATGGATAATGGTATGATGTACCCTTTTTGCCTTTTTTACAAATTTCGACAAGGACGGATATGATGATAATTCTTGCTTCTGCTTCACCAAGAAGGAAAGAAATACTCGGCGAGCTCGGTGTGGACTTCCGCGTGATCGTCGCCGACACCGACGAATCCTCAGACGAGCGCGACCCCGAAAAACTGACCGAGGAGCTCGCGCGCCGCAAAGGAATAGCGGTTTGGAAAAGGATATGCGCAGAGCGCCCCGACGGAATTGAGCTTGAGGATTGCGCTGTGATCTCGGCTGATACGGTGGTCTGTCTTGACGGTGAGATACTCGGCAAGCCGCGCGACAGAGCCGATGCGCTCCGTATGATCCGCGGACTTTCGGGCAAGGAGCACAAGGTCGTGTCGGGCGTTGCGGTGACCTACCGCGGCGAGACGAGGACTGCGTCCTGCGTGACTCTCGTCAGAGTTGACGAGATACCAGAGGAAGAGATCGTGAGATACGTCGACAGCGGCGAGCCTATGGACAAGGCGGGCGGATACGGAATACAAGGAAGCTTCTCGCTTTGGGTGAGCGGCATCGACGGCTGTTACTTCAGCGTGGTCGGTCTGCCCGTGAATACTCTGCAGAAGCTCTATTTTGAGACGGTCGGAAAGAGATTGGTGTAATAAAATGCAGAATGCAGAATGCAGAATGCAAAATTGGCAGAGATCGCGCGTTCGTCCGTTGCCGGAACATAAAAATTATATCAAACTTGTAGGGACCGTGCGTCCATGCAACAAGTTGCGCAACAAGTTGCCGGCGGTCCTAAAACAAAAAGAATATATATCTTTTACGTTTGTTGTTTTGTTATAGATAACAGACGGATGTGCATTTTATAATCGTTACGACATTGGACCGCCGAGGACGTCGGTCCCTACAAGCGAGATATAGGTCGGTGTTTTTGGCTACAGACAAAACAAAGATTGATATATTACTCTTCACAATAAAAAAGAAACACGCGGTAGCCTGCTGTCCGCGTGTTTGCACCTCGCAATTTGCGCAAAAGCGCCGTCTGTTATGTCGCTATCCTCACAAACATCCCAAACTCCGCTCGAGGCAGGCATAACGACTACGCACAAACCCTTTACCAACACCCACAGGAAGTTCTTTTGGTTCTTTTCTTTCAAGAAAAGAACAATAATACCCAACACAAACTAACCACAAACTAACTAAGAAAGGAGCATACGATGGCAAAGATCGTAGGAATAGATCTTGGCACGGCGAATACGCTGTTATGTGTCAAGGGCAAGGGAATAGTTCTACGCTCGCCGTCGGTCGTGGCGATAAGCAAGTCAGACCGATCGGTAGTAGCCCTCGGAAGAGAAGCGCGTCGTATGCTCGGCAAGACGCCCGAGGGAATCCTTGCGTTCAGACCGCTCAAGGACGGAGTAATAGCCGATCCCGAGGTGACCTCGAAGATGATAAGGGCGTTTTTTGAATACACTGACTCGATCTCGCTCTTTGCGCGCCCGTCTGCGATCGTGTGCATTCCTTACGGAGTCACCGAGGTAGAGAAGAGGGCGGTCGAGGACGCGACATTTGAGGCTGGAGCGCGCTCGGTCGCGCTCATAGAAGAGCCGCTTGCTGCGGCTATAGGCACGGGACTGAGGGTAGGCGGTGCGCGAGGAAGCATGATAGTCGACATCGGCGGCGGCACAACAGAGGTCGCGGTCATCAGCCTTGGCGGAATAGTCGCGTCGAACTCGATAAGAGTTGCGGGCGACGAATTTGACGAAGCGATAATCTCCTATTTGCGACGCAGAAAGGGAATACTTATTGGTGAAGCGACGGCAGAGACGCTTAAAATGCGCATCGGCTCGGCGCACCCGTCGTGCGACGCGGGTGAGATGGAGATCTGCGGACGTAGTCTTGGCAGTGGACTCGGAGCGGTAATGAAGATCAGCTCGTCCGAGGTCAGAGAGGCGATCAGCGGCACGCTCGAGCAGATAGTTTTCGGTATCAAGAAAACGCTTGAGCAGACACCGCCCGAGCTGTCGGCGGATATATACGACTTCGGAATAATGCTGACGGGCGGCGGCGCGCTTCTGCGCGGCATCGACAAGCTCATCAGCGAAAGAACAGGAATTCAGGTCAAGATAGCTCAGCGACCGCTTGAGAGCGTTTGCGCGGGAATTCTCCGCGTTATCGAGAGCGAGGGCAAGCTTGGCAACCTGCTCCAATACAGAGGGAGATAAAACAAAAACGATAGATATTGAAAGGAGACGGCATGGACGAGCAAAAGGATATGTCGGTCGAGAGTGTGACCGAGAGCGAAAAAGTAAATAGCGCGCGCAAGTACGATCAGCGCGAGTTCCTTGAGGACTACGTGTGGACCGAGAAGCTCTACCGTGCGATCATTGTAGTTTCCTGCATCCTTGCCGCTGTTTCTATCGGGATCGCGGTGATGTGGAAGGTCTCCTACGGACTTATAGGGGCTTTCGTGACGGTGATGTTTTATTTGTCGGCAAGTTCGAATATGCTTTATTCGAGACTCGGATACGCGTATAAGACTGACCGCGGCGAGCTCACCGTGACAGAGATATACGGACAGAAAAGAGAAGAGGTCTACCTGCCCGAAAGACTGTTCTTCTGCGATGTCGTGGCGATCGGCAGCGAGGCGTGCGATCACAAATCCTCGGCGGAGCTGAAGGTTTTGCACCTGCCGCGCACGCTGAGAAGAATAGACGCTGACGCGCTGAAGGGCACGCCGATGCTCGAGAAGATCTGCTTTGGCGGAAGCGAGGAGGAATGGGCAGAGGTAGAAGTACTTTGCGAGCTTGACGGCATAGAGATCTGCTTTGACGAGCTGATCGAGTATCCTGTAAAAGAAAAAAAGCCGAAGAAGCAAAAGAAAATCAAGAAAGATAAGATAGACGACACCGAGCAGAGCGCCGAGAGCGGCGGGGAGGAGGCAGAATGAGCTTCTTTCGATCAAGACTTTTTGTCATCTGCCTTGTCGTTGCGATCGTGCTGGCGCTCATCCCGACGCTGATAGCGGCTTTCGGCGGCACAGATCTGTTGCGATCGGTCGCGGGAACGGTGGCAAAGCCGTTCGTTGCGGCAGGAACGGGAGTCGCGAACGCTTTCAACGGATTTGTCGACGTATTTGCAAACTACGACGAGCTCAAGGCAGAGAACGAGTCGCTCCGCGCCGAGCTTGAGGAGCTTCGCGAAAAGGAATACAACGAACAGCTTCTGCGCGAGCAGAACAATTGGCTCAAGGACTATATAAATCTTCACAACGAGCAGCCCGAGCTTCTCTTTACCGATGCGACGGTGATAGCTCGCGAGGCGGGCAACTACTCGACCGTGTTGACGCTCAATAAAGGCAGCGCGCACGGAGTCAAGAGAAATATGCCCGTGCTGACGAACAAGGGTCTTATCGGATACGTCAGCGAGATAGGGCTCGATTGGTGCCGCGTGACCACGATCACAGAGCCCTCGAGCAGCATCGGCGTTTACACCGACCGCGATAAGCTTCTCGGAGTGCTTGAGGGAGACGCAGAGCTTCGCCACGAGGGACTTTGCAGAATGAAATATATCGGCGGAGAGGGCAACGTCGGCATCGGCGACAGAGTCTACACCGCGGGCGGCAAGGACAGCCTTTATCCGTCGGGACTTCTGATCGGAACTGTCAGCTCGGTCGACATCGACGAGGTAACGGGCGAGATGGTCGCGACCGTCGCGCCGTCTGTCGATTTCGTGGCACTCGACTCGATAGTGAACGTAATGATAATCTCGGGTATCGAGAGCGCGAGCGGAGGTCAGTGATATGCAAAGAGATCTTCGCGATCAGCTCTTCCGCCCCGAGCTTACCAAGAGAATAGTGATCTATTCGCTTCTGACACTTCTGCTTGGAAGTGCGCAGTGCTCCTTCTTTCCCGCACTCTCTATCTGCCCTGCGACTCCCGATCTTATAATGGGAATGCTGCTCGGCGTTATGCTGATAGACACCGAGAAGAGCGCCGCGCCGCTGGCGATCGGAGCGGGATTTTTCCTTGATGCGATAGGCGGCGGAGCGATAGCCTACCTGCCGGTATTCTATCTGCTCTACGTTCTTTATATCAGCTTCTTTACGCAAAAGATGCTTACGAGCTTCGCGTCCTACGCGATATTGCTCCTGCCCACGCTTGCATTCAGAGCGGTATCGACCTTTGTTTGTATAGCGCTGACCGACGGCACGATGCCAACGTTTGCGAGGGCGTTTGGGGTGATATTCCCCGAGATGTTGTGCACGGCTCTGCTTTGCTTGCCGCTCTACGCGATAGTGAAGCTCTGCACCGCACCTATGCAGACACACGGAAAATTCAGCTTTTGAGTACCAAATAAAAGGAGAATTTCTATGAACTCAAAATATACCTTTTTGCCGCAGGACGACACTGGCAGACTCAGTCAGGAGGATACGAGAAAATATTTCTCGCGCTTCTTCCTCTCGGTCTTTACATTTGAGCTGGTCTCGTTCGCGCTGACCTACGGACTTATATTTGTAGCCGCCGGCATCATTCACGCGACGGCACCATCGCTTGTGGATAACGCAGACTTTGTCGCTTTGCTTGAGAACGGAGTGCAGTTCCTCTCGCTCTACGGAATATCCATCCCTGCGTTCTTCGCGGTCTCCTCGATCCTTCCAACCGTCCGTCCCGACAAGGTAAAGATGGGCTTTGGCAAGTGGATCGTAGGACTTTGTATCTGTATGCTCCTGATGACAGCAGGCGGATACGCGTCAAATATCCTCGTTACGATAATAGATATGATCTCGGGCGGCGCGCTCACCAATCCCGTTGAGGATATGATCAGCGAGACGAGCCTTTGGGTAGATATACTCGTTATAGTCATTCTCGCCCCGATACTCGAGGAGCTGCTTTTCAGAAAGATACTCTGCAATAAGCTGCTCGCACTCGGTGAGGGCGTTGCGGTGGTCGTCGGCGGAATTATCTTCGGACTTGCGCACGGCAACTTCTTCCAGATGCCCTACGCGCTTCTCGTCGGCTTTATGCTTTCCTTTATCTACGTCAAGACGGGTAAGATCATCTATACCATCGGATACCATATGGTGCTCAATTTCTTTGGAAGCGTCGTTGCGCCTTGGGTCGTTGAGAGCGTTGACCTTGAGAAACTTGATACTCTGCTTGCAGAGATGAACCCCAATATTGACGAGCTTGCGGATATGCTTATCAGTATGGTGCCTCTTTTCTTCTATGAAATGGTCGTTATGGGACTTTCGACCGTGGGACTTGTGTTCCTTATCATAGCTATCGTAAAGAAGCAGATCAGATTTGAGAGCGGTATAATCCCTCCTGCAAAGGAGAAGCTCTTTATGAACTCGGTATGCACCGTGGGCGCGGCGGCACTCGTGACCGTCTACGTCATTTACTTCATAATCTCGATAATTCCGGTCGCATAGACCACAAATAATCCAAAGGAGACCGTCGCGGCAATGAAAAAAAGCAAAGTTGATCCCAAAATGCGCAAGAGCCGATCTGCGCGCAATAAGGACTACCGCTTTTTTATGCTTGCGGGGGTCTTTTTGGCAATATGTATAGCGTTTACAGTCTTTTTCGCGATCAATCAGGTACGTGGCACGTCGGGAAAGTACACGAGCGACGGACTTATCATGCGCATCGAGACGGTCGCGGGCGAGAGAGGGCGGATATACGATAGAAACGGAAATCTGCTCGTCGGCAACGCCACGCATTACGATCTGATATTTGAATACGGCTCGATGCCCGACCGACGCGCCGAGGTCAACGACGCTCTGATCGAGTGCCTCAAGGCACTCGTCGTCACGGGTAACGAGGATAAGCGAGTCAAGGACTTTTTCCCGATCACAAGGACTGAGACGGGATACGAATTCTCGCCTGCGCTCGCAGATCCCGATAGCAACGTAGCGTATTACTATTCAAAATTCCTCTCGAAGAACCCAAAACTCGAAACAGACGCGAGCGCGGAGCGGGTGGTCGAGTATATATGCGATAAATACTCGCTCGCGGAGAGATTTTACTCGCCAAGCGAGAGATACGAGCTGATGCGCATTTACTACGATATGGAGCGCATAAACTTCGGTTATTATCAGGCTTATACGCTCGCCGAGGGCTTTGAGACCACCGTGCCCGAGGAGATGGCGTTGATATCTTACATATCCGAGCATCGCACCGAGGGTGCGACGCTGATACGCTCGTCCGAGCGAGTTTATTACTATGAGGGATACGCCGAGCATATACTCGGAAAGCTCGGTAAGATAAGTGCTGAGAATATAGACGAATACAAGGATTATCCGCTCGACGCGATCGTCGGTATATCGGGCTGTGAGAAGGCTTTTGAGAGCTATCTGCGCGGCTCGGACGGAAAGAGGATATCGAAATACGACGCAGACGGCAACCTTATCGAGCAGTATTACGATCCTGCACCGGTCGTGGGCAACGACATCTATCTGACGATAGATATTGAGCTGCAGATGGTCGCAGAGGACGAGCTTCGCACGGCGGTCGACGAGCTTGAGGCTTCCGAGACGGGCGCGCTCACCGCAATTGATCCCGACACGGGCGAGACGCTCGTGATCGCGTCGCACTCGACAGAGAGCTCGATGAACTTTGCCCTCCAGGGTACGTTCGCTCCCGGTTCTACCTACAAGGTCGGAAGCGCGCTTGCCGCGCTCGAACAGGGCTTTATCAATAGCTCGACTACGCATACCTGCAATCACGTTTATCCCTATCTCGGCGGACCGACCTGCCTTGGAAATCACGGCGTGACCGACGTGCATAAGGCGATAGAGGTCTCCTGCAATATCTTTTTTTACTACCTCGGTCACGAGTGGGGACTTGAAAATATTACAGATTTCACCACGCGACTCGGACTCGGCGTGCCTACGGGCATTGAGCTTGGCGAGAGCATCGGTATCGTGGCATCCGAGGGCTATTGCGAGGATCACGATCTCGAATGGAGCGAGTTTGACGACGCGACCGGCGCGATAGGCCAGTCGAAGCATGCGTATACGCCGCTCCAGCTCAGCGTTTATATGGCGACCGTCTCGAACGGCGGTACGCGCTATTCCGCGCACATACTCAAAGAGGTAAAGACGAGAACGGGAGAGACGGTGGTAGCTAACGCACCGAGTGTCGTCGAGAGAATAAGCATTTCGGATGTAAATTATTCAACATTGATGGGAGCGATGAAATCGGTGGTCGACTCGTCGGCAGTGCTTTCGAGATATTTCGAAAATATCGGCGTGAGTGTCGCGGGCAAGACGGGTACAGCCGAGACAGGACGCGAGGTCTCAAACGCGCTCTTCTCGGGATTTGCACCGTCGGACGACCCTAAGATCGTCGTGACCTGCGTGCTCGAAGAGGGCGATGCGGGTACTAACGCCGCAAAAGTCACCGCAAAGGTCTTTGAGGCGTATTTTGATGGGGAATAGTTAGTTTGTGTCAGGATTTTGCCACTTTCTTTCGAGAAAGTGGCGCAAAGAACTTGAATGTGGGTTGACGTAGGGTTTGCACGTAACTCGCACCGATATTCCTTACGAAAGTTTGGGCTATTGTAAGTTATAGCGACATAATAGACGGAAGTGATGCTCACCGCGAGGTAGAAACCCGTGGACAGCAGGCTACCACGGGTTTCTATTTTATTATGAAGGCTCTTGATGTAAATGAAAATTTGGATATGCCGTTCATTCGTCCGTCACCAAAACACAAAATCCGATCTTACTCTTCACAATAAAAATAAACGCTTTCTCGGTACCGATGAGGTGTCCGAGAAAGCTACATTAGAAAAACAGCAAACATAAAAGGTCTATCAAAACTCCAAAGAACGAACCAAAAACCTTATAATCCCCCCATTCAAGTTCTTTGGCTCCACCTTTCTCGAAAGAAAGGTGGAAAAATACACAACTTTAACTAACTTTCAACTAACTACCACGAAAGGAGCGAGCCATGAACATAAGGATACCCGAATACGTAGGCGTTTTGATGGAACGGCTGGCGGCGGCGGGCGAGGAATGCTACGTCGTTGGCGGCGGTCTTCGCGATACGTTGCTTGGCAGTGCTCCGAACGACTACGATCTTACGACCTCGGCGACTCCCGAGAAGATGTGCGAGATCTTCTCGGACTACAGAACTGTCGCGAGCGGACTCAAGCACGGCACGCTGACGGTGATCAGCGAGCATCGCGCGGTCGAGATCACGACCTTCCGCATCGACGGAAGCTACACCGACTCGCGCCACCCCGACGAAGTCTGCTTTACGCGTTCGATCGGCGAGGATCTTGCCCGCCGCGACTTCACGGTCAACGCGATGGCGTGGAGCGGCGAGCGTGGACTCGTCGATCTTTACGGCGGCAGAGAGGACCTTGAGTGCAAGATAATACGCGCGGTCGGCGACCCGGAACGGAGATTTGAAGAGGACGCGCTGAGAATACTGCGCGCTTTCCGCTTCTCCGCACAGCTCGGCTTTTCGATCGAACGCGGCACGCTTTTAGCGGCAGGCGCGAAGAGAGAAGGGCTTTCTAACATCGCCAAGGAGCGCATATGCACAGAATTTATAAAGCTCATCTGCTCGCCCTATCCCACAGAGCCGCTTGCACAGATGTGCGAGCTTGGAGTGATCGGGTACGTGCTAAGGGATTACCGCCCGAGCGCAGAGCTGATAACGCTTTTGCCGATGATGCAGAGCGACGACGTGGCAAGGCTCGGATTTCTGCTCTCTGACGTAAGCGAGAGCGAGGCGCGCGAGATACTTTGCTCGCTCAAATGCTCCAACAGACAAAAGAGCGGCGCGATAGCTGTCGCGAAGAACGCAAGGAGACAGATCGCAAGCGCGCGTGATGCCGCAAGGCTGTGCTCGGAGCTATGCGAGAACGCGCCGTTTGCCGCGAGAGCCTCGGTGCTGCTCGGCGCGTCGGAAGGCTATGCGACAGAGCTCGTCGCGAACAACCGCGCACCCCGCTCGATTGCGGAGCTTGACATCGGCGGCGAGGATCTGATCTCGCTCGGAATTTGCGGTCGCGAGATAGGAAAGGCTCTCGCATTTTTGCTTGAAGCGGCGATGGAAGATCCCGACGTCAACCGAAAAGAGAGACTTATTGAATTAGTGAAAGAAAAGTATATAGGAAAAGGGGAATAAATATGCCCGAAAACGATACAATTATAAATGAGGAATTTAACCTTGAGGGCATCGAGCTCGACACGCTCGAGAGAGTCAAGGCAAGCACGGGAAAGATACTATCGGTAGATTTTGGCGACACGCGCACGGGACTTGCGTTTTCGGACGTCTCACGCTTTTTGGCATCGGGAATAGGCTACGTCTCTCCCGGCGGAATAGATAAGACTGCCGAGGCGGTGGCAGAGGTGGCAAAAGAGAACAGAGCGGCGGCGATAATCGTCGGACTCCCCGTGAATATGGACGGAAGCGAGGGCTCGCGCGCGCAGAGATGCCGCAAGTTTGCGATGATGCTCAAATCTCTTACGGGACTTCCCGTGGCGATGTTCGACGAGCGAATGACCACGATGACCGCGTCGCGCTATCTCAACGAGACCAACACGCGCGGCAAGAAGAGAAAGGGAGTTATCGACACGCTCTCGGCGCAGATAATTCTGCAAAACTGCCTTGACCGAATGAAATATATGAGCTGACGGAGGAGATATGGCAAACGCAACAGCAAAGAAACCTCGCAACTGCGAGACCTGCGAATTTTACGATTACGACGAGGAGCTTGACGCATATGTGTGCGATATGCGACTCGACGAGGATGAGATGGTAGACTTCCTCGGCAGAAATACGGGAAGCTGCCCATACTACCGTTTTTACGACGAATACAAGAGCGTTCACAAGCAGATATAGAACAAAAAAGGAGTAATATGAGCGATAAGAGTCAATTGCAGACGTCTGCACTCTTCGATTACCTCTCCTGGCGCGGCGACCTTTCTTTTGAGGCGGTGCCGCTTTGCGAGGTCGACAGTCTGATACTCTCAATACTTGCATATATAGATTTTACGAATTTCGTCCGTGAGGAGCCTGCGACAGAGAAAAAGCCGCCCGTTCTGCTCACGGTCACAAAGGATTTTTTGCGCGCACAGAATGGGGCGATACCGAATATGGGACTGATAATCCCCAAAGAGACGGTCACGCTTCTCGCAAGAGCCGCAAAGACGCCGCGATTTGGACTTACTCGTCCGTTTTGCTACGTCAACAAGATATGCGATGAGGAGCAAAAGCAGTTTTCCGCGATCAGCTTCTCACTCGGAGATAAGGACACCTTTATCGCCTTCCGCGGAACAGACGACACGCTCGTCGGCTGGAAGGAGAATTTCAATATGAGCTTTATGCACCCCGTACCCGCACAGCGCGAGGCGGTCGAGTACCTCGAGAGCATCGCGGCACGGACCGAAGGGAAGATATACCTCGGCGGTCACAGCAAAGGAGGCAATCTTGCGGTCTATGCGGCGACAAAGGCGAGCGAGAGCACACGGGAGCGCATAGTGGCGGTCTACAACAACGACGGACCGGGATTTGATGCAGAATTCATTCACGGCGAGGACTACAAAACTATAAAAGACAGGATCTACACGCTCGTGCCGCAGTCATCTGTCGTCGGAATGTTGCTCGAGCACGAGGAGAGCTACACGGTGGTCAAAAGTCGCCTCTCGGGACTTCTTCAGCACAACGGCTTTAGCTGGGAAGTGATGGGCGGCAGCTTCATCCGACTCGACTCGATAAGCGAGGAGAGCAAGCTGATCGACGGCTCTCTGCACGAGTGGCTTGAGCAGATGAGCGTGGAGGAGCGCGAGGCGGTGGTAGATTCGCTCTACGAGGCACTCTCGGCTCAGGGCGCGAAGACGCTGAGCGATCTTGGCGCGGACAAGAAAAAAATAGTCAAGGCGTGGAGCGCGATGGACAATGAGGCGCGCAATCAGGTCAGAAAATGCGTAAATATAATATTCGGCAAGAAAAAGCAACCTAAAGAGATAAAAGATTTAAAGGAATGAAATTATGAAAAAGGAAGTTAAAGAGATAGATAGTGCCTGCCCGCTTCGCAAGCACGACGCAAAGAGCTTCGGCGTGGCGTTCGTACTCGGCGTGGTCATAGGACTCGCGATAATAATCCCCGGTGTCAGCGGCGCGGCGGTGGCGATAATGTTCGGAATGTACGCCGCTCTGCTCTACGCGATAGGAAATATACTGAACGATTTTCGGCGCTGCCTTGCCTATCTCATCCCGATAGGGCTCGGCGCGGTGGTTGGTTTCCTCGGCGGATTTATCGTTATACAGAAGCTCTTTGGCAGATTTATGTTCGTCATCGTTTGTCTCTTTGCGGGCTTGATGTGCGGAGCAGTGCCCGCGATAACGGGCGAGATCAAGGGAGAGAAGAGAACACCCCTGCGCCTGATCCTGCTCGTGCTCGGCGTGCTCCTGCCCCTCGCGGTCGGCGGTGTGTCGATCCTGCTGAGTGAAGGCGCGGTCAGCGTCGGCGGCGACACCTTTGGCTCGTTCCCCATATATATGTTCGCGCTCTATCTGCCCCTCGGTATGGTGGTAGCGACCACGCAGATCGTGCCCGGACTTAGCGCGACCGCGATACTTATGGCTTGCGGACAGTTCAAGCCGATACTCAACAGCCTGCACCTCGATTATATCCTTGAAAACCCCGCGGTGCTCGGACTTTACGCCTGCATCGGAGTTGGTTTTCTCGGCGGAATGGTGCTTATCTCGCGCCTTTTCTCGAAGCTCATCGAAAAGCGCCGCGCGCCCACATTTTTCTTCGTGGTCGGACTCTCGCTTGGCTCGATATCGTCGATGTTCTTCAACACGGATATGTGGGAGATCTACGTAGGCTGGTCAGAGGGCGGCAACCCCACGCTCAGCATCCTGATCGGTGCGGTCCTGCTCGTGCTCGGCTTTGTCGGCTCGTTCGCGCTGACGAGATACGAAATGGGAACGAAAATGTAAAAGGCAGAATGCAGAATGCAGAATGCAGAAGTGGCGAGAGCCACGCGTTCGTTTGCTGACGGAACAAATGGTATAAATCAAACAACGGGAGGCGGAACGCCTCCCCTACAAACGAAAAATGAATAGCGGTTGTAGGGGATGGGTTTCCCATCCCGAAATGTCGGTTACCACCGCACTTCCGTCTACCGCTGATACAAAAAAATTATATCAAACCTGTAGGGGCGCTTCACGAAGCGCCCGAGATATCTGTCTCCGTCCCACGCGAAAACGCAAAATGCAAACACACAACCAAAGACTCTATAATGTATAAAGGAAAACAAAATGTTAAAGACAGAAATGAGAAATCCGAAGAGCACGCACATCGACAAGATGGACACGCTCGATATGGTCAAGCTGATGAACGAAGAAAACTACGTTGCCGTAAAGGCTGTCGAGGACGCGAGCGAGCAGATCGCCGCCGCGGTCGACGTTATCGCGGCTTCTATGGAGCGGGGCGGCCGCCTTTTCTATATAGGTGCGGGAACGTCGGGTAGACTCGGCGTGCTTGACGCGTCCGAATGTCCCCCGACCTTTGGAGTCTCGTATGATCTCGTCAGAGGAATAATCGCGGGCGGCTACGACTGTCTCGTGAAGGCGAGCGAGGGCGGCGAGGACAGCCGCGAGAACGGAATACGCGATGTCGAATCGGTTATAGCGCGCGGCGACGTGCTCGTCGGTATATCGGCGGCGGGCGGCGCGGCTTACGTGATCGGCGCAATCGAAAAAGCACGGGAGATAGGCGCGCACACGGTCGCCGTCACATCAAATGCCGACAGCCCGCTTGCAAAGAGTGTGGATATCTGTATCTTCACCGACACGGGTGCCGAGGTCGTGACAGGCTCGACACGAATGAAAGCGGGAACGGCGCAGAAGCTCGTGCTCAATGCGCTCTCGACGGGCGCGATGATAAAGACCGGCAAGGTCTATGAAAACCTGATGATCAACCTCCGCCCGACCAACGAAAAGCTGCGCAGAAGAGTTATCAGCATCGTGCGTGAGATACTCGGTGTGGACGAGGACGAGGCGGTACGCCTGCTCGACGCAAACGAGTGGAACATAAGGGCGGCAGTCTCGGGAAAGGAAACGTAAAAATTATATCAGCTCGGCAGGGTGCACGTCTTGCTCCGACCGTTGCTTTGTAGAAAGCCGAAAGCGACGATTTCTATCTCGTGTGTAGGGACCGACGTCCCCGGCGGTCCAATGTCGCATCGGTCACAAATTGCACATCCGTTTATTATCAAAACAAGGATAACATACAGAAGAAATATATTTATCTTTTGTTTTCGGACCGCCGAGGACGTCGGTCCCTACAAGTTTGATATGATTTTATTGTTCCGTCAACAGACAACCGCGCGTCCTCTGCCAATTTTGCATTTTGCGCTTTGCATTTTGCATTTTCTCGCGCGGCTTTTTTAGCAAAAAATGTTATAAAAAATTCACATAATTTGCTTTTGCGAACAAAAATAACTTTAAGTAAGACATATAGCAAAAAAAATAAATATCCCTTTTGGATGATTTGCACAAAAAAGATGCTCAAAACAAATATTTTTCTAATTTGTATTGACAAAATACCGTGCGAATGATATAATAAAACCGTATATCACACGGGCGAACCGTGTAATAATAAACTATACAAGGAGAAAGATATGAAAAGAACAATCTCTATTTTAGTGATCGTTGCAATGATGCTCGCATCGCTGCTCGCTATCGTTCCCGTATCTGCGGCTACGCCCGAAGGTACCCCTGTAAAGAACGCTAAAGAGTTCGCAGCTATGGAAGCAGACGGTACATACTACCTTGCAAACGACATAACCATTGCTAAGCCCTACGCTGATTTTAAGGGTAAGCTCGACGGTAACGGACACACCATTGCCGTAAACGGTGCTCCCTCGGCGTTCACCAAGCTCTCGGGTGCTACAGTAAGCAACCTTACCGTTACGGCAAGCCAGAACGCTGCAGCTCCTTCGGCTCACGTTGGTGCTCTCGCAGGAACTGCAAACGGTACCTTTACCAACGTACACGCTGTAGTTGATTACACCTACACTGACAAGGTTGCTACAAAGGTAGCAGGTCTTATCGGTGAGATCAACGGTGCTACCGTTATCACCGGCTGTACCGCAAAGGGTTCGATCAGCATCACCTTTGAGGACCCCACCAACAGCGAAACTTCTGCGTTCGGCGGTCTTGTTGCTTATCTCCACGGTCAGACCGTTTCGATCTCTCAGTGCGTAAACTACGTCAATGCAGTCCAGATGCGCGAGAGAACCAACCTCGGTGGTATTCTCGGTCAGGCTAACGGCGCTCACAACTTAACTATTGATTCTTGTGCTAACTACGGTGTTATGACCTCTACCTGCTCTGGTAACGCCGGTAACATTCACTCCGGTGTTGGCGGTATCGTAGGTCAGCTCTCCGGTAACAGCGTTTCCTCTAAGGCTGTTATCACCAACTCCCGTAACTATGCGGATATCCACTCTATTGCAGGTTCTCTTTCCGGTAACAAGGATAAGATGGCAGGCGGTATCGTTGGCCGTATCTACGGTTCTAACGACGTAACTGTTGACGGATGTGTAAACTCCGGTAACATTGATAGCGCTGCAACCGGTTGGGGTGCTTCCGGCGGTATCGTTGGTCAGGCTGAGACCTTCAACTACGGTTGGTCCACTAACACCAAGGCTGATATCAAGGTTAACAACTGTATCAACCTCGGTAAAGTAAACGGTAACAACTGCGCAGGTATCTTCGGTTCTACCGCACAGGTAGCGGCTCCCGAAGTTAAGATCACCGTTACCAACTCGATCAACTACGGTGAGATAGACGCTAACACCGACGGTAACGGTGCAGGTATGTTTGGTGCTACAAACTCCGATTCTTCCGGTACTTTTACATTCATCAACTGCTACAATGCAGGTAAGGTTGACGGCGCGGGAATTATGTCTAAGATAGCTCAGGCAGTATCTTCCGAGGCTAATGACAAGGATATCAATAAGACCATCGGTCTTGTTACCATCCAGGGTTGTATCAACGTTGGCGAAGTAACCACCGGCGGTCTCATCGGCAGCTACACAGGTCCCGCACTTGAGATCAAGGCTTCCGCAAGCACCTTCGAAGGTGACGTCGCTCTCGCTCCCGAAGGCGATTCTGTTAAGGTTACTGAAACTCCCGAAGACGCAGCTGCAGCAGCAGCGGCTCTTCTCGCAACTCTTCCCGTTGATCCTTCCGAGCTCGACGCAGTAGTATCTGTTAACCTCGAGAACGAGGCAGTTGACTACGCAGAGGGTTGGGATGCATTCAAGACCGCATTCGACGCAGCTTTCGCAGTAGCAAACAAGGCTTCCACTAAGGAAGAGATGGATGCAGCAGCTAAGGCTCTTAACGATTCTCTCCCCGGTCTCGTACTCAACACCGAGCTTGATTTCGAAGAACTCGATATCGCTATCGGTGAGGCAGACGAGTACATCGACTTTGAGGAAGACTATACTCCCGGTACCTGGAAGGTATTTAAGGCAGCTTACGAAGCAGCTAATGCATGTGCAGAGGCTGAGCGCCAGAGCCAGATCAACAAGGCTGCAGCAGCTCTTATCTCCGCACTTGACGCTCTCGAGACAAAGCCCGACTTCGAGGCTCTCGACGAGGCTATGGCTGAGTACGACGCTCTCGTAGAGGCTGAGTACACCACCGGCTCTTGGGCAGCATTCAAGGCAGCTCTTGACGCAGCAAAGGCTGTAAGAGAGAATCCCGACGCTGTTGGTTCTCAGGTTGAAGAAGTTATCAAGAACCTCAAGGCAGCAGGTAAGGGACTTGGTAAGTTGGCTGCTGATGACGCTATTAACGTTCTTAAGGCTAAGGCAGAGGATACTCTTGCTAAGTACGACAAGGAAGCTTACACCTCTGACTCCTACAAGCCTCTCACCGACGCTATCAGAGTAGCTAACGATTTCGTTAAGACCAAGGACGTTTCTCAGGCAGAGATCGATGCTTCTATCGCAGAGATCGATAAGCTTATCGCAGCTCTCGTTCCCAGAGCTGACCTCACCGAGCTCAAGGCTCTCATCGAGACTGCTGAGGCTCTCGTAGAAGAGAACTACACCGCTGAGTCTTGGGAAGCTTTCCAGGCCGCTCTTAAGGTAGCTAAGGATAGATCCAAGCTCGGTAACGACGCTAAGGTTTCCGTTGAGGAAGGTGCAACTCTTAAGGCAGATCTCGAGGCAGCTCTCGCAGCTCTCGTAGGTAACGCTGACTTCACCGCTCTCGATGCTCTCCTCGCTGAAGTTAAGGCTCTTAAGGAGGCTGACTACACCGCAGAGACTTGGAAGGTACTTGCAGACGCGATCACCGCAGCAGAGGCTCTCAAGGCTAACACCGCTGCTACCACCGCTGACGTTGATGCAGCTCTTGCAGCTATCGGCGCAGCTAAGGACGCTCTCGCAAAGGCATCCGTTGAGACCGATCCTCCCGCAACCGAGAAGCCCACTGAGCAGACCACTGAGCCTGCAGACAAGGGCGGATGCGGCGGAACCATCGCTCTCGGCGCAACTGTAGTAGTAGCTATCCTCGGCACTGCTATCGTTCTCAAGAAGAAGGACTAATTGATTAGTTAGAAATTCTTAAATATAAAAAGCACTTCCCGACGGCTTGCCGTCGGGAAGTGCTTTTTGAATTGAAAATGGAAAATTGAAAATTGGCAGAGCACCGCGCGGGGAAATGCAAAATGCAAAGTGCAAAATTGGCGGAGATCGCGCGTTCGTCTGTTGTCGGAACATAAAAATTATATCAAACTTGTAGGGACCGTACGTCCCTGCAACAAGTTGCCGGCGGTCCAAGGTCGTATCGGTCACCGCCGCACATCCGTCCATTGATGAAACGAAAGGCATATGCCAAAATTTGTAGGGACCGACGTCCTCGGCGGTCCAAAAGCAAAAATAATATAGATCTTTTACGTTTGTTGTTTTGTTATAGATAACAGACGGATATACATTTTGTAACCTTCACTCAATTTTAGCGTCGGCAAATTGTTGCGAATAAATTTGCATGGACTCAAGGTCCCTACAAGCATAGAGATA
>JAFTKL010000020.1 GCA_017453285.1 Clostridia bacterium
CCTCTATGAAAGCGATCTCATCCGCGCTGAGCGTGTAATTATTCGTGTTCTCTGGAGTACCGCTGACGATATAATCAAGCGAGCAACCGAGAGCCTCTGCGATAAGCACCATATTGGAAAGCTTAGGCGAGTCGCTGATACCTGCGAGTATCTTGCTGAGCGTTCCGAGCGGTATACCCGTAAGCTCGGAGAGTTTATCATTAGTTATCTTTTTTTCACTTTTCAGCTTTTTGATTCGGCTTATGTAATCCATAGCGACCTCCCTTTCCGTTTCTGGAATAATTATAGCATATTTTCTTTCTTTTGTAAAGGGGTTTTTGAAAATATTTTTCCAAAATCGAATAATATTTTTTATTCTTTCTTTTTTGTTTTATTTTCATATACTCTCTGGAAATCTCGTTATCCAAAAAGCAAAATGGCGTAAGTATTATAATATATATCCTATATATAGGTAAAATACACAATCTTGACCCCTCGATATTGTGCAAGTCACCAAAACTGAAAATCTTGCTCTTTTTGACATTGATTTTATAAGAAAAAAATGTTATAATATAAGATGTGTAGTACCGTCCTTATCGGTATACAGTTCAAACCACAGGAGGTTCATAGATATTATGAAAAAACTCATTGCTCTCGCACTTTGTCTCATAATGATTCTGAGCGCCTTTGCTGGCTGTGCTTCTTCAAAAGAAGACGGCAAGAAAAAGGAAGAGGAAGAGGTCGATCCCGGTGCATACATCCGTATGTATATCACTGAGCCGATCTACAACTTTGACCCTGCCCTTGCTTATGGCAATGAAGCAGCTCTTCGTATAGTCAGCCTTTTGTACGACAATCTCTTCGTACTCGGCGAGAACGGCAAGCCCGAAAAGTCGCTTGTCAAAAATTACGATATCGACAAAAAGACAAATTCCATCACTCTCACATTGAGATCAGATACATATTGGTCGGACGGTTCTCCCGTTTCTGCAAACGACGTGTTCTTTGCATGGGAGAGACTGCTTGACTCCACGAAGTCCTTTGATGCCGCTGTTCTTCTCTACGACGTAAAGAACGCTAAGGCAGCTAAGGAGGGTGACGTTTCTATCGAGGACGTTGGAATTCAGCTTCTTAACCAGACTTAGCTTGAGATCCAGCTCAACGAAACCGCGAGTATGGACGAATTCCTTGTCAAGCTTACCAGCTCCGCTCTCGCTCCTCTCCGCAGCGACATCGTAAGACGTGCTGAAAAGGAGATCGACTGGGCAAAGAGCCCCACAAACATCGTTACCAGCGGTCCCTTCCGTCTCAGAACTCTCTCCTACGATCCCGCAGAAGCAGGACTCACTCTTGAGAGAAACTCCTACTACCAGAGAGACTTTATGAACGATGCGCCCGATAAGGCAGTTAAGCCCTACAGAATTATCGTTGACTACACTATGACAGGTGAGGAGATCCTCGCCGCTTACGAAAACGGCGAAATATTCTTCGTCGGTGATCTTCCCCTCGATGTGCGCTCCACCAAATCTCTTGAGGATTGGGCTGATATGGGCGAGGTAAAAGATGCGCTCAGCACTCACTCCTACGTACTCAACCACGACGCTGTCGTTCGTTACTACAATGCTTCCGCATTTGCAAAGCTTTCGAGCTACGCTGCAAATCTCAAGGAAGGAACCGACGGTGACAAGATCTTTGCAAAGGCAGAGGTCCGCAAGGCTCTTTCACTCGCGCTTGACCGTGATGCTATAGCAAATGCAGTTGTATTCGCAGAAGCGGCTAAGGGACTCGTCCCCAACGGCGTATTCGAGACGATCAAGAAGAAGGATCTTTTTGCTGATAACCGCACAAATGCTATCGCATCCACCGCTGATATGAACGCTGCAAAGGCTCTTCTTTCTTCTGCAGGCGTTGACGCAGGTAAGTATATGTTTGCTATCTCGGTTCCCGCTTATGACGAGGTTTATATGAAGATAGCTGAAATGGTAAAGGCTTCTTGGGAAGAGCTTGGTTTCCATGTTGCGATCTGTGCTATCGAGAATATCGATAATACGGACAAGGCTGTCAGCTCCAACGCTCCTATCCTCGGTGTAAAGGACGACATCTTCTATGAGAACTACAAGGCAGGCCTCTTTGAAGTAGCTCCTATCGATTACACTGCATTCTCCCCCGTCGCTTTCTCCGTTCTTGCACCTCTTGCTAAGGGTTATTCGGGCAACGCAAGCATCGAGGCGCACGGAACTACCTTCTTCATCGCAAATCACATTTCCGGCTACAACAGCGAAGCTTACAACGCAAAGATCGAGGCTGCACAGGCATCTGCCAGTGACCTTGAGGCGCGCGCAAAGCTTCTCCACGAGGCTGAGGATATTCTCCTTGAGGAAATGCCCATCATCCCCGTTCTTCAGAACAAGTCCTTCACTCTTGAGAGCAAAGAGCTTTCGGGTACGGATTACTGCTACTACGGTTCTCCTATCTTCACAAAGACAAAGCTCAAGAATTACGAGGATTACATTCCCGCTGAAGAGGAGTAATTAAAAAGAATATATCGGCTATCGGTGAAAACCGATAGCCGTTTTTTAGTCTTTTTTCATATTTTCCATTTGCGCCTTGTGTTTCTTACCTACGTCGAGCGAGCTCTTGTAGGTTACGCCGCGCATTATCGTCGCCGAGCCGAATTTAGTTCGTATAGAGTCGACCGTCTTGTCAAGTGCGCGCGCCTTCTCTTTCCTTTCATCCTCGAAGAGCGACATCTGCACCTCTTCGTCGTAAGTGATATTGGTAAGCGCTACTCCGAGCAATCGGAGTGGTGTTTTTCTGTCCCAAAGTTCTGAGAAGAGCGATCGGCATACGTCAAATATCTCGGTAGTGATATCGGTAGCCTCGTCGAGCTTACGCTGATGCGAGCGGTCGCGGAAGTCGTTTCCTCGGATCGTTACGCTGATACAGTGCGCTCTCGCGCCGTCTGCGCGCATTCTCGCGGCAGTTGTGTCTGCGAGAGCCAGAAGTATCTTGTTAGCCTCCTCAACGCCCGTGACGTCGTTTTCAAGCGTCGTGGAGTTGCTGTAGCCCTTTGCCTTCTCGGGATGGTCAAGCACGGGCGAGTCATCAATTCCATTCGCGGCGTTATGCAGATAATCGCCAAGCTTTGCGCCGACGAGCGAGTGGAGTATCCCGATATCAAGCCTTGCAAGCTCGCCGACCGTCAGAATAAAGGATCGCTCGAGCTTATCTGCAGTCGATGCGCCAACGCCGAACAGCTCGCGCACGGGCAGATGCCAGAGTTTTTGCTCGATCTCATGGCTGAAGAGAGTGTGAACCTTGTCAGGTTTTTCAAAGTCGCTCGCCATCTTAGCAAGCAGCTTGTTCGAGCCGATACCGATGTTGACCGTAAAGCCAAGTTCGCGCTTGATGCGATCCTTGATCTCGTGAGCGGTGGCGATAGGATCGGGGTAGATATTCTTAGTTCCGTTCATATCGAGGAAGCACTCGTCGATCGAATATTTCTCGACGATCGGCGTATATTCCGCGCAAATATCCATAAACGAGTGCGAGCATTTCTCGTAAAGACGGAAATCTGGCCGCGCCAGATAAAGCTCAGGACATTTACGCAGAGCCATACCAACCGGCTCTCCCGTCTTGACGCCGCGTTTCTTTGCGGGTATTGATTTAGCAAGTATAACACCCGTTCTCTTCTCCCGATCTCCGCCTATCGCGGACGGAATGAGGCGCAGATCGGGCTCTCCCATAGATACCCGCTTTGCCGCCTCCCAGGAGAGAAACGCGCTATTGACGTCGACGTGAAAAACCAATCCTTCCAAATTTCCTTCTCCGATTTATATAAATAGCTTTATTTTGTGAGCATCCAGACCGCGATCCTGCTCTCGTCGCTCCAAAGCTTGCCCGCAGACGCGTAGTCTGTAAGCGTTACTCTGCCACTCTCGGTGGGAAGTTCAAGCGATACGATCGCTTTGTAAGGGAGCTCATTTGTGCATTCGTAGCTGTCAACATAGCCATCCTCGCGAACTAAGAAGGCGGTAGGCTCGTCAAGACTGTATCCGAGCCTGCTGTCCTGCGCAAGCATTATAGGTCCGCGGCGGAACGCGATATGCTTGGACGCAAGCGGATCCTCGCGGTCAAAGGTGGGGATCATATGATCAGGTTCCCAAATTATCTCATTCATCAGCACCTGCGAGCCGTAAGGCGTGGGACGGATAGCCTCGATGCGCATATCAAGCTCAAGCTCAAGCTCGTCTCCGCTCTTCCACTCGCGGTCGATCTCGATGTATCCACCGACCTTCTCACCGATAGCCTTGCCGCCAAGCGTAACGATAGTAGTTTTGCTCCAATACGGATCTCTTATGCGGAGCGCAAACCGCTCAGGAGCTTCCAAATTCAAGCGCAGAGCGACCTTGGCGTCACGGGGGTAATCAGTAACAGTAATAATCTCAAGAGCTCTTCCCTGCGGTGTTTTGCTGCTTGCGCTGCCGTCGATAAAGAGATTGAGCGCAACTCCGTCATCCGCGCGGCAGAGCTGAAGCATAGGCAGAGTTCCAAGTCCTGCAGAGCCGATGCAAGCGCAGCAGCCGTAGTAATGCATATCCGACATACGCTGAAGTCCGCCGATCTTTCTTCCTCGGCGGCCTGCGGTGAGCGGGCTGTAGCTGTCGAAAGGCAGAGGCTCGACTATCCAATCGGGATACTGCTCGATGACCGAGGAATCTATGATCTTCTCGGTGTTGATCGCACCGAGATATGCGTTGTAGAAAGAGATCTCAAAC
This sequence comes from Clostridia bacterium, assembly GCA_017453285.1. Lineage (GTDB taxonomy): Bacteria > Bacillota > Clostridia > Oscillospirales > CAG-272 > HGM12713. The sequence goes on from JAFTKL010000020.1 coordinate 4,758, forward strand.
GCGTCGACGTATCTCGTGTCGCCCGTAAGAAGATATACGCGGTAGAAGAACTTCATCAGCGTAACAGTAACGCAGGTCTCCTGCATTATCGGATTGTTGGTTGTATTCGCCTGACGGACGCTCGAGTGGTCGAAGAGCTCGTGCGTGCATCCGCAGCAGCCGATAACGCTGAAGTCGCTCTCGAGCACCTTGTTTGCAAAGTTGACTATTGCAGTCTTGTATCTCTCGTTGCCCGTGATCTTGTAATACTCAAGAAGTCCCTCGAAGCAGGATGTCATCTCGTACGCCTTGGTCACGGGGTACTGATAAGGATAGAGCTCGTCCTCGTATGCGAGATCGAAGATGTTGACGATATCGGTACATCCGCGATCTACTATGTAGGTGGCAAAGTCAAAATACTTCTGCTCGCCCGTGAGGTTATAGAGGCGCACTACGGGCTCGAGAATAGAGGAAGAATTGAGTCCGCGCCAATTGTTCGTCGCCTTGTTGATCTCCTTCTTTCCCTCAGCCTTAGGACCGATATGAGCCATTATATAGTCAAGCTGACCGCGCATAGAAGCGATAACGCGCGCGCGAAGCTCATCACTCTGACAGATATCAAGGAAGTACTGCATTCCGAGCAGAACGTACTTGCGGCACCACATATCCCAGCCGCAGAATTCGTTATTTCGCGGATAGGAGCTTATTCTGCCGTCGTCGGATGCGGCGTGGATCATTCCCTCTATCGCATCTTCGAGCGTGTCGTAGAGCTTCTGATTGCGTGTGTACGCGTAAACGAGGCACGCGCCGCGCATCATCTTGCCCCAATATTCGCCCTTCCAGCCACGATCGCTGTCTGCGTCCGACTCGAACTGATAAACAAATCTCTGCCAATGCTCAGGCGAGATAAGCTGAAATTCCTCAATAAATTTAAAAGCCGCGTCGACAAAGCCGTTGTAAGCCGCGCGTCTGTTGTCATAGGTATATATCTCTCGGTTCATAGAACACCTCCATAGATCTTTAAGCTAATTATACCACATTTTTACCCTTTTGGCAATAGCATTTATCGTACAATGCTCGCGAATATATAAAAAACGGGCTGACGTAGCAGCCCGTATGAATTTGCTAAAATCGCAACTATTCTGTTTCCACATATTTCGTTATACCAAATGAAATCAGCCAATCAAAAGTACTTTTTTCCGAGAAATTAAATAATGAGACCTCATAATATTTACCGTTCTCTATCCCTAATATCTCAACGCTTGAAGGAATAGTATCAGAGATCGGCATATAGTTCCCTATAAGATCTTTGTGACTGCCGTTCGCTTCAAGGCAATAAAATTCCACGATAAACAACTCTTTACCGACTTCCGAATAACTGTATCTGATCTCCTTGAAGTATCCCGCGTCTGTCGTATAGTAAGTGATCGTTTTTCCGTATTCGTCTTTTTCCGTGCTTATAACGGTAATATTTGGATTACTGAACTTATCAGTATAATTGGTTTTAAGTAGCTTCCTGTCATAGTCTTCTTTTGAAAGGATATCAAAGTATGCAATTTTTGCCTTTGTTACTTCGATATTAAACTTATAGCTATCCCCATACCAGATAACATCACCTATTGTGCAATCCAAAGGCAATCGCGGAAGGTACATATCTTCAAAATCGCAGATCTTTATCCTTCCGTTCTCATCTTTTTCAAACAAGGCTATTGCCCGCCTCTGTTCCTCAGTCAAAGTGCCGTTATTTACATAATAAATCAATTCTTTTAACGAAGTGAATTTTGCAACCGGTGCAATCACGGATATATTAAATCCATCCGGAATAGTCGGCGGTGCGTACATTTCCGGATCGTCGAAAACAAAGTAATTCTTGCCATCCTCTTCGATGATCGAATAATTCAAATTTACAGTAAGCGGTGCCTCTGTATCGAATTCAAAAGGCGGAGTATCGTCATTTTTAAACATCGGAATAGCAAAAAGCACTCCAACCACTACGGCAATACACGCCGCGACGGCGATGCATCTCAGAATTATCTTTTTGCGTGACAGAGGATTTTTTGTAGGCACAAAGTCAGCCGCTTCTTCGATATGTCGCGAGCTGATGTTGTCCAAAGCCTCGGATATCTTTTCTCTTCTTTCTGTTTCTTCTCTTTTATCCTTCATATCGTGACTCCTTTCTCGCTAAGATACCGCCGCAGTTTTTCCCTTATGCGCAAAAGTCTTGCGCTCACGGCGTGCTCGCTTATTCCAAAGCGCGCCGCGATATCCGAGATCGACTCCGAGAACCAATATCGGCGCACGAACATAACGCGATTTTCTTTATCCAAGCCATCAAGGAAATCGTCAAAAAGCTCTGCGAGTCTATTCGCGTCAAGCTCGTTCTCGACGGTAGAAGGCGAAGCAAGGCAATCCTCAAGCTCGTCAAGCGCCACGTCGTAGTAGCTATTGCGCTTCTCGGCGGTATTTTTATGATATTTCTTGATAGCAAGGTTTCGGGTTATCCTACATACATAGCTACGCAATTGGTCGGGCCTTTTAGGCGGTATGGTGTTCCACGCGCCAAGATAGGTATCGTTGACGCATTCCTCGGCATCGGGCTCGTTTTTTAGTATATTGACGGCGATTTTTTTACAAGTATCTCCGTACTTTCTCCCAAGCTCAATAATTGCATTTTCCGAGCGCTCGTAAAACAATTCGATTATTTTGCTGTCTTCCATATACTTCACCGTCCTTTCGCCTCAACTATATACTACGCTTTTAGGTAAGAATATCACGCAGGATCTCAAAAAAAATAGAAATTTAATAAAAAATGGGGACTGCGTACAGTCCCCATTATATGTTTTTTGATTAGTGAATGATGCAACGCTCGGTGTCCTTGTCGAAGATGTGGAGTCTGGACATATCAACGTTAACCTTGATCTTGTCGCCGGCTCTCGACTGCGAACGGGAGGATACACGTGCGATGAGAGAAGTAACATCCTCATCTTCCTCGGGATTACCAACAGTGAGGTAGAGGTAGATCTCTGCACCCATAAGCTCGGTAACGTCAACGTTAACCTCGAAGGAGTGCTCGGGATTAGCTGCAACTGCAGCCTCAACGTCGGAAATAGCCTCAGGACGAAGACCAACGACAACTTCCTGACCGATGTAATCAGCAAGCTCGGGAGCATTTGCCTTCTCCTCGGGAAGAGCGAGAGAAACGTTCTGGAACTCGAAGTTTACGCCGTTGCCGTTCTTAACGAGCTTACCGTTGATGAAGTTCATCTGAGGTGTTCCGATAAATCCTGCTACGAAGATGTTGCAAGGATAGTCGTAAAGTCTCTGAGGAGTATCAACCTGCTGAATAAGACCGTCCTTCATAACGACGATTCTGGTAGCCATGGTCATAGCCTCGACCTGGTCGTGAGTTACGTATACGAATGTGGTTCCAACTCTCTTGTGGAGCTTTGTAAGCTCGGTTCTCAAGCAGCACGAAGCTTAGCGTCGAGGTTGGAGAGAGGCTCGTCAAGCAAGAATACCTTAGGCTCACGAACGATAGCTCTACCGAGCGCAACACGCTGCTTCTGACCACCGGAGAGTGCCTTCGGCTTTCTGTCGAGAAGGTGGGTGATGTCAAGAATACGAGCAGCCTCTTCTACGAGACGCTTGATCTTCTCCTTGGGAACCTTGTTGAGCTTAAGTCCGAAAGACATATTCTCAAATACGGACATATGAGGATAAAGAGCGTAGTTCTGGAAAACCATCGCGATCTCTCTGTCCTTAGGAGCAACGTCGTTTACGAGTCTGTCGCCGATAAAGAGCTCACCGTCGGTGATCTCCTCAAGTCCTGCGATCATACGGAGAGTGGTAGTCTTACCACAACCGGAAGGTCCTACGAGAACGAGGAATTCCTTGTCCTTTACTTCAAGGTTGAAGTCGGATACGGCGGTAACGCCACCGGGATACTTCTTATAAATGTGTCTAAGAGATAAACTTGCCATTATTTTGAGCCTCCTGAATTTATTGCTGTAGAATCAATAAGTTAGTCTAATATACCTATATTATTATACCAAAAATTCGTTCAAAATGGAAGATGGTAAATTCCCGAAATTTTGTCTTTCGATTTGTGCAATATGTACAATTTTTGCGCTTTTCTGTAGTTTTTGGTATTGTTTGACAGTAAATAGTTTTAATATATTAAAGATGTATCACTTTACGCTCTTCATCGAGAGAGATATTCTCTTCTTCTTTACATCGACCGCAAGAACGCGTACCTTGACCTGATCTCCTACCGAAACTACCTCGGAGGGATGCTTGACGAAGCGGTTCGAGAGCTCGGAGATATGAACGAGGCCGTCCTGATGAACGCCGATGTCGACGAACGCGCCGAAGTCGATAACGTTTCTGACAGTGCCATTGAGCACCATATCTGGCTTGAGGTCCTCGATGCCCATAACGTCCTCGCGGAGAGCTGGAGGTGTGAAGCTGTCACGGATATCTCTGCCGGGCTTCTGAAGCTCGGAGACGATGTCGTGGAGCGTGGGAGCACCGATCCCGCATTCCTCGCAGACCTTGGCAGATCCGTACTCCTTGATCTTATCCGAAAGCTCGCCGAGCTTGCCCTCTGCTACATCCTTTTCGGTGTATCCGAAGATCGCGAGCAGCTTGTGCGCCGCCTCGTAGGACTCGGGGTGAACGCCGGTATTGTCAAGGATCTCCTTCGATGTCGGAACACGCAGAAATCCTGCGCACTGCTCGAATGCCTTAGCTCCAATTCTCGGAACCTTGAGGATCGCGTTTCTCGTCTTGAACTCGCCGTTCTCTTCTCTGTACTTGACTATATTCTTTGCGGCAGTGATATTGATGCCCGAGATATAGGAAAGCAAGGAATAAGAAGCGGTATTGAGGTCAACGCCGACCGAGTTTACGCAGTCCTCGACTACGCCCTGAAGTGCGCCGTCAAGTCTTGCGGGCTTCATATCGTGCTGATACTGACCTACACCGATCGACTTGGGATCTATCTTTACAAGCTCTGCAAGCGGATCCTGAAGTCTTCTTGCAATAGAAACTGCCGAACGCTGCATAACGTCGAAGTCCGGGAATTCCTCAGCCGCGAGCTTGGATGCCGAGTAGACCGACGCGCCAGCTTCACTTATGATGATGTACTTACAATCGTAGTCAACGCCCTTAAGAGTCTCTGCGATAAATAGCTCGCTCTCGCGCGATGCCGTTCCGTTACCGATAGCGATAACGTCGACCTTATACTTCTCGACCATTCTCTTGATGATCTTTGCAGCTTCCTCGGTCTTGAACTTAGACTTTGTGGTAGGATACACAACCGCGGTGTCGAGCACCTTACCCGTCTTATCTACGACGGCGGTCTTACATCCGTTGATGTAACCGGGGTCTAAGCAGAGAACGGTCTTTCCCTTGAGGGGAGACTGCATAAGCAAGTGCTTTAGGTTATCGGCAAAAAGCTTGATCGCCCCCTCGCTTGCAAGATCGAACAGATCGTTTCTGATCTCGCGCTCGATAGAGGGTGCGATAAGTCTGTCGTAGCTGTCGATAACTGCCGATTCGATATATTTCGAAGCAGAGCTCTTGATATTGGTGATCATCTCAGCACAAAGGAAATTGAGCACTATGCCCTTCTCTACCGCGATACTGACCTTGAGAAACTCCTCGTTCTCTCCTCTGTTTATAGCGAGAACTCTGTGCGAGGGAATCTTCTTGACTGCTTCGGAGTATTCGTAATACTGTGCGTATACCGAGTCCTCTTCCTTAGCTCCGCGTGTGACGATGAGTCCGGTGTCAAAGGTGATCTTACGGACGGTCTTTCTGTAGTCTGCGTTATCCGAGACGCCCTCTGCGATGATATCGCACGCACCTGCGAGCGCTTCCTCTGCGCTCATAACCTTGAGTTCCTCGTTGACGTAGCTCTCGGCTATCTCTTCGAGATTCGGCTCGTAGTTATCTCTCTGCTCCAAAATAAGCTCTGCAAGAGGCTCAAGTCCCTTTTCCTTAGCGACCGATGCACGTGTTTTTCTGTGCGGTCTGAAGGGTCTGTAGATGTCGTCCACCTCGGTGATAGTCTGTGCGTTGTCGATCGCGGCAGCTATCTCGTCGGTCATCTTTCCCATCTCGGTGATGAGGTTCTTTACCTCCTCCTTGCGCTTCTCGATGTTGCGCAGGTAGGTGAGTCTGTCATCGAGGTCGCGAAGCAGCACGTCGTCAAGGCTACCCGTCTCTTCCTTACGGTATCTTGCGATAAAAGGGATGGTGTTTCCGTCGTCGATGAGTGCAACGGTCTTTTCGACCTGCTCTACCTTAATGTTAAATTCCTCTGCAAGCTTTTTGATGATGTCCATAGTTTTTCTCCGTTGAAATCGTTGTAGTATAGGTTTAGTTTATTTTGCGTGTGACTCGAGCGCGTTCTGCTCTTCCTCGCTCAAATATCTCCACTCTCCGCGTTCAAGCGTGGGGTCGAGCGTAAGCGGTCCGAAGCTTATGCGTTCAAGATAGGTTATTTTGTTGTCAAGTGCTTCAAGCATACGCTTGATCTGGTGGTATTTTCCCTCGCGCAGAGTTATCACTCCGCCCATTCGGTCGGCGTCAAGCTCTATCTTTGCAGGAAGCGTCACATAGCCGTCCTCGAGCGTAAGACCGCCCTCGAACCGTTTTGCGTCCTCGGGGTCTATTGCGTCTCTCGATTTGAAGCGATATTTTTTGTCGACGTGGCTCTTGGGTGCGAGAAGCTTATGCGCAAGCTCACCGTTATCGGTGATCAGCATAAGGCCGAGCGTATTTTTGTCAAGTCTGCCACAAGGAAACATACGGTCGTTGCGAACTCCGCTCGGCAGAAGATCGAGCACTGTGCGCTCTCTTCCGTCCTCCGTCGCGCTCACGACTCCCTCGGGCTTATTTAGCATTATATAATTGAATTTTCTGTAGACTATCACGCGACCAAGGTATGATATCTCGTCACGCTCCTCGTCTATCTGCACGTCCGAGCTTTTTGCCACGCATCCGTTAACGCTGACGCCCTTGGTTCTTATGGCGCGCTTTGCGTCGGTGCGCGAGCAGGTGCCTGTGACGCTCAGAAATTTGTCAAGTCTCATCATTTTCTTTCGTCTCCGTGCTTTCTGCAAGCTCTTCTCGCTTGGCTTTCTTGCGTGGGAACTCGAGCTGCGAGAAGATAATACCGCCGAACATCAGCACGCATCCTGCGTAGCCGATAAGCGGTATGTTGTCTATTCCGAAGATCGCTCCGCCGATCGCGCTGAAGGCTGACTCGGTGGAAAGGATTATTACCGCATAGGTAGGATCTGCATTCTTCTGTCCGACGACCTGAAGTGTGTATCCGCATCCCGACGAGAGCACGCCGAGGTACAAAAGCACCCACTTCGCGTCAGAGAGCGCGCCGAGACTGAGCTGATCACCCTCGAATATGAACATAAAGATAATTCCAAGTGCGGCACAGACCGCGAACTGTCCCCAGGAATAATGCAGAGATCTAAGCTTTTTTCCGAAGTGGTCGATCAGCATAACGTGAAGCGTCCAAAGCAACGAGCAGATAAAGAGCAACAGCTCACCAAGCCCTACGCTGAATCCCTCACCCGGCTTATAGCAAAGCAAAAAGAGTCCGACTACGGCAGAGAGTGCTCCGAGCCACACCTGCATACCCGTCTTTTTTCTGAAAAAGAGAAAATATGATATAGGCACGAAGATTATGTAGAGCCCCGTTATAAAGCCCGAAACTCCCGCGCTGCTCGTCATTTCGATGCCGAACTGCTGGATGCTGACCGCGGCAAAAAGCACGATGCCCGTGATGACCGAGGCTATCACGGTCAATCTGCGCTCTTCGCGGCTTACTCTTCCGCGTTCGAAGATGAGAATTACCGGAATAAGCGCGATGATGCTGATGAGAAATCTTACTCCCACCATAGTAAACGGGCCTATGTATTTAGTTCCCTCCACCTGCGCGACAAAGGCAAAGCCCCAGATGATCGCGGCGAGCAGAAGTGCAAGATTTGAAAGTGTCTTAGTCTTCATTTGTCTTCTGTTTAGTTTTCTTCTTTATTTTCAGACCTATCGAGCTTTGCGATAAGCTTGAAGGCTTCCACAAGCTTTTCATAGTCCTTCTGTCCTACAAGATCCTCATGCAGACAAAGAACGGTATCCTCGGGAAGCACGTGAAGTGCGGGAGAATTCTTATAAAGCTCTGTGTCTCCAAGTCTCACCGCATACGCGTCAATAGCACCCTTGGGCGTCTCGCCGAATATCTCTGCGAGCGGCTTAAGTCTCTCGGTCGTGCCGTCCTCCTTGAGAAGCTCTCGGTAGAGCCATTCCTCAAGCAGATATACCGAACAGCTACCCGTCTTATACTGAGAATTGAGTGTGGAATACTCGCTACTGTTAAAGACGGTGTCGATAAATATCTGATCCTTCTGTGCCGCCTGTATCTCTTCCTTAGAATATATTATGTAAGGAATAAATCCTGCCTTACCTTCTCTTCCGTTATCTCCAAATCCCTCGGGCAGAGAGTCTGTCAAAGCCGTCTCGATCGCGAGCTTTTCATCTCCCGTAAGCGAGGTAGGACCTGCGTAGGTAATGAGAATATCCTTTTTTTCGGTGGTGATCGACTGAATAAGGCAGACCGCGATAACTACCACGAAAAACGCGACCGCGATGGTAGGCCACTTATAGTGATACCAATAATTATCGAGCCATTTGAGAAATTTCCCCTTCTCTACGGCGATATCCTTGTCCTCAAGTCTTGTATTATTCTCTTCTCTCATAATAAAACTCCTTCCTCAAAAACGCAACGAAGGGCTGCCACACGCATAGTGACAGTCCCTCGCAGTTTTTCTTTACTCTCTGTATACGTCAAGGATCTTTATCTCGATTACCTTGCCCTTATTGGTGGTTGCGTGTACGATGTCGCCCTTCTTCTTGCCGATGAGAGCCGCGCCTACTGCGGAACGGTCAGAGATCTTGTTTTCAAAAGGATCTGCCTCATTGGAACCAACGATCTTGTACTCGCTCTCAACGCCATCGCGAGAGATCTTAACGCTCGAGCCGAGGCCGACGGTATCCGCGTCGCTCTCCTCAACTACGATAGAGTGCTTGATAAGCTCCTCAAGCTCCTTGATTCTTGTATAGCACTTCGTCTGCTCGTTCTTCGCCTCGTCGTACTCAGCGTTCTCGGAAAGGTCTCCGAAGGAACGTGCCTCAGCGATAGCGACCTTGATCTCTTCCATTCTTACCTTTGTAAGATACTCATACTCTTCCTGAAGCTTTCTGAAGCCTTCCTGTGTATACTTCTGTTCAACTGCCATTTCAAAATACTCCTTTGATGTTCAAATATTTGTGTTAATTATTTTCGTTAAGTGTCTTTATAGCCGCCTGAAGCTGATCGTCAAGCTCCTCGGGCAGCACGTAGAAATTATATTTGAGTGCTTCTTCGCTGAGCGCGATCTCAACGTCGGGCAGGATGCCTACGCCGTTATATCCGACAAGCTCCTTATCTCCGCCTGAGAAATAGTGGTGAGTCGTGAGCTTGACAGCGCCGAGCAAGCCGCCCTTAATGGTGTAGGTGGTCTGCATACTTCCCTTGCCGAAGGTCTTGTCTCCTACGACTTTTGCAAGTCCGTAGTCCTTGATGTTTGCCACGAAAAGCTCAGCAGCACTTGCCGTTCCGCCATTGCAAAGCACGACAAAATCAAGATCTCTGTATATTCCTATATCCGCCTTATCGACGTTACATCCCTGCATATCTGCTGCCTGGTAGGTCACAGGGGTGATCTTGAGCTGAGAGAGGTTGCCTGCCTTATCCTTGGTCTGCATATAAACGTCGTTCTCATTCAAGAAGAAGCTGAGCAGTCCCTGCACCGAAGTCTGAAATCCGCCCGGATTGTGGCGCATATCGATGATAAATCTCGTGCATCCCGCCGCCTTGAGCTCCTCGACCTTGGTCTTGAACTGCTTGGGGGTGGTATAGTCGAAGGTGGATATTTTAAGAATTCCGACCGTCGCGTCACTCTTGAGGATAGCGGTCTTGACCGACATAGTCTCGACGTTATCTCTTGTGATCGAGAACTCGAGTTCCTCGTAGTTCTCGCCATTTTTACGAAGCACCACGAATTCTGCCTTCGTGCCAATCTCGCCGAGCAGACGGTTCAGCGCCTCGTCATATCCGAGCTCGTGAACAAGAACTCTGTTCTCTCCCGTGCCAACGTAGAGAATCATATCGCCGGGTTTTATTCCCGCCTTGAGAGCAGGAGAATTGTCCATTACGTTAAAGACATTGAGTACTTTTAGCTCGACACCCATATAAGTACATACGTCGTTGACGATGTTAACGCCGATGCCCTTCATTCTGCCCGCATTTTCCTCGCTGTTAACGAGAAGTTCTTCAAGCGTGTAGTAGGTCGCGTAGAGATCTCCCGACGCCGCCATATAAGCCTTGAGTGCCTCGGCGAGCATCTTTTCTTTATCTGCGTCGCCATAGTAATATCCGTCGACGAACTGACCGAGCAGGTCGATAAGCTCTGCCTCGGTGGTCTGCGTGATCTCCTCGGGCTCGGGTTTAAGAAGTCCGTCTGCGTATTTGCTCTTGAAGACTTCCGCACAGATGCTGTAGGTAAGCATCAAAGTTGCAAGCACAAGTGCTACCGACGAGAGCAGGAATGCAGGGATCGATACCGATCTGCGCTTCTTTTCCTTCTTTTGGGGAAGCTCTTCGGGTATCTCGACGTACTCGCTCTCCTCTTCAATCGTGTCAGTCGCGTCGATGTTCTCAGTCTCTTCGACTTCTTCCGTCACATCGGACGCTTCTTCTATATCTTCTATATTCTTATTTTCCTCTGACATTATTTTTCCTCGCTTTCGATATAATTGCATTACTATGCATATTCAATTCAAATGCGAAATACCTCATATCGAAGCATTTCGCAATCTGAATCATATGAAAGCACTAAGCTGTCTATCAATACTTGATCGCCTTGGAATCAAGGTACTTTCTTACCATGAGCGCTACCTTGAAGGTGATAGCGTGCTCGAACTCGCGAAGATCGAGACCGGTGAGCTTGCGGATCTTCTCAAGACGGTAAACGAGCGTATTTCTGTGTACGAAGAGCTTTCTCGAGGTTTCGGAAACGTTGAGGTTGTTCTCGAAGAAGCACTGAATGGTCATAAGAGTCTCACGGTCAAGTGCCTCAAGGCTACCCTTCTTGAACACCTCCTGCAAGAACATCTCGCAGAGAGTGGTAGGAAGCTGGTAGATGAGTCTGCCAATACCGAGGTTCTCATAGCTGATGATATTCTTCTCGGTCTCGAATACCTTACCGACCTCGAGTGCGACCTGCGCCTCCTGGTAAGCCTTTGCGAGATCCTTGATGTTATCCACGACGGTAGAGATACCGATAGCGACCTTGGTATAGAACTCGGTCGAAAGAGTGTCTGCGATGTTGACAGCCATCTTCTCGATCTCCTTGGTCTCAACGCCTGCCTTGAGCTCCTTAACGAGAACGATATCGTGCTCGCCTACGCTGATAACGTAGTCGCGCGACTTGTCCGGGAACATATTCTGGAGCATCTCGAAGGGCATCATATCGGTCTTACCGAAAAATTTGATAAGGAACACGGTTCTGGGCTCTTCAATATTGAAGTGAAGCTCCTTGGACTTTATGTATATATCACTGGGAAGAATGTTATCAAGGATGATGTTTTTGATGAACGAGCCCTTGTCGTACTTCTCGTCGTAAAGGCTCTTGATATTTCCGAGAGAGACCGCGAGAAGCTTGGACATCTTCTCTGCCATCTTATCCTCTCCCTCGACGAACACGACGTACTCAGCCTTCGCGCCCGTTCCCATATAGCGATAGGTATATCCGCCGAGTGCGACGAACTCCGCGGAAAAAGGAAGCTCCTCGTGCACACCCTGACGTATATCGCCCATCTTTCCAAGATCAGAGCAGGATATCACCACGCCGTTTTCATCGATAACACCGATAACGCGATCAAACGCATCCTTCATCTGATATATAACGCCTTGAAACAATCTGTTAGACATATTTTAAACCTCATAGAATTAGAATGTTAGATTTTTAGTGACCAATTGTACATACTGACCTATATTATACACTATTTTTTGTGGTTTTTCAATAGTCTTTTTAAATATTTTTTATAAATTTGGGAACTTTTTTTGTAAATATTATATGAATAATTCTTTTGTGCAATTCGACGAGCTTATGCAATCAAAGCTCGCTTGCACAAACGAGGCAAGCCAAAACGAAGCCCGACGCTGTCTCTGTGCGCAATATTCTCTTTCCGAGTCCTGCAAGAGTCACACCCTTATCAACCGCCTTAGCTACCTCATTTTGAGAAAAACCGCCCTCGCTGCCGATAACTATCGACACGCTTTCGGGAAGCTGGTCGTACTTACGAAGTATGCTTCCGAGCGGCAACGTTCCATCGCCCTCGTAGCAGAACAAACAAAGCTCGCTCTCTACCGCCATAGCTATCGCCTCTTCAAATCCGACAGACGCGCGCACCTCGGGAATAACGCTTCTGCCGCACTGCTTTGCCGCCTCGGCAGATATGCGCTGACGGCGCTCTGTCTTGCGGTCCTCGGCATCGTTCTTGATCTTGACAACGCATCTCTCGCTCTGGAACGGAATTATCTCGGACACGCCGCACTCGACCGCCTTCTGAATGATGGTATCGAGCTTATCTCCCTTCGGAAGAGCCTGAAAAAGCCTGATGAATATCTTCGGCTCATTTTGCGAGTGTCTTACCTCGAGTATCTCTGCTCTGACCTCTCGGTCCTCATCAAAGGCAGAGATACGACAGGTGTATTCGTTACCCTGCATATCACAGACCGTGATCTCATCTCCGACAGCCATACGAAGAGAACGCGCGATGTGGTGCGCGTCCTCTCCTATGATAGAGATAGCTCGGCCGTTGACTCTTTCTTGTCTTACGAAAAATCTCGGCATAATCAGTAATTACTCTTTCCCTCTTCGCCCTTGAGAAGCGTTACGAGGCGGCTTGTGCCGAGTCTGGTCGCGCCAAGTGCGATAAAGTTCTCAGCATCCTCAAAGCTCTTGATACCGCCTGCCGCCTTGATCTTGACGTTCTCGCCTACGTTTTCGGCAAAAAGCTTAATATCGGCGGGAGTCGCGCCTGCAGTCGAGAAACCGGTCGAGGTCTTGATGAAGTCCGCGCCCGCCTCGGTGACGATCTTGCACATACGGATCTTTTCCTCGTCTGTAAGCAGGCAGGTCTCGATGATGACCTTGAGGATCTTCTCTGCGCAAACAGCCTTGATGCTCTTGATCTCTTCAAGGACTGCATCGTATCTGCCGCCCTTGAGGTCGCCGATGTTGATGACCATATCTATCTCGTCAGCGCCGTTGGCAATTGCATCAGCTGTCTCCGCGCACTTTACTGCGGTGGTGTTATATCCGTTCGGAAAGCCTATTACCGTGCAAACTGCCATTCTGCCGTCGAGATATTCTGCCGCTCTCTTGACGTAGGAGGGCGGAATGCAGACAGATGCCGTGCCGTACTTGAGCGCATCGTCGCAAATTCCCTTTATATCGTCCCACGTAGCCCCCTGAAGCAAGAGGGTGTGGTCAACGTATTTCATAATCTCGTTTTTTTCCATTTTACTGTTCTCCTTCGCTTTGTCCGTTATTTTCCTCAGGGGTCTCTTCGATGGGCTCTTCACCCTTGAAGTACCACTCGTTTATCTGTCTGATCTTGTTCGTTTCGGTATCGGTGTAATATACCGTAAGCTCGTCACCCACCTTGATAAGCATAACGCTCTCGTCGCCCGCAACACTCTGCTTATACAGATTTCCGTCGTTTGCCGTGATATAGAGCACCGACTCACCGCCGACGGTCGCTATGCGGATATCGGTGACTGTAATTGCCGCCTTCGGCATATCGGTAGACGGAGTATTACCGATATCAATGTTTCCGTCCTTCTTGAGCTTCTCGATATAAGCTCTCTTTGCCTCGGTCTGCGACTCGCCTGTTGCGACTATGGTGTACTTCTCGACGTTTACAAGTGCATAAAGCTTAACGAGTCCCGCATCGTCCTTGAGCACCATAATATAGGTCGCCTCACCTGCTACGTTGATAAGCGACGGGAAAGAAGCCACGTATCTCTTCTCCTGAACCTCTCCCTCTGCCGCAGCCATCGCGGAATATTCCTCCGCGCCGATGACCGAGTAGAACTTATATTCGCCGGTTCTTGCGTTGCTGATGATAAATCCGATGTTACTCTCGTCACTCGTTACAGACGTAACTCCGGTAAAGAACCACACGTCGTCCTCGATCACGATATATCCGAAATCGTCGGTCGTTACCTTGCAGTCCTTATTTCCGATAACGCTGTTCCAGAATCCGTTCTTAAGCGTACCGTACCAATCGTATTTCTCGGATGCGTGCGCGCCCGTGAAGACGTTATCCACCCAAGCGGGCACATCGGCGAGCGCATAAAGCTGGTGCGAGCCGTCGATCGGGTTAAAGACTATGACCTCTTCAACGTCGGGTGCGCCGAAGAGCATTACCTTGGGCTTCATGCAAGAGACGATATAGTAAGGATTTCCCTCGTCGTCGATCTCGAACGAGAACGAGCCGAAGATCTTTGTGGGGTATCTCATACGGAGCGCTCTGTGGAGATCCTCACCAAAGAACGCGCTCTCTGCATACTTTATGGGGGTGGAAAACTCGATATATTTCGCATCTGTCACGTTTACGGGATCGACCATAACGTATCCGGGAATGCCCTTATCTTTATTTGCCATCCATTTGAAGAAATCCGCATACTCGAGGTTGGAGATCTTCTGGGGAGTTCTGTTGTAATTGATCTGCTTGTAGTTCGAGCTGATCTGATACTGCGAAACCACGTGCGAGAGTGCACCGAGGGTGCGGTCGCCGAGCTTCTGCGCGGTGCTTGTGTCCATCAGCGCGATATTGCTGACCACGTCGGTCTCGGGCATATCGTCCTCAAATACCGCCTCAGGCACTTCGATGATATTTGAATATGCCTGCGCGTTAAAGAAGGTCGAGGAGACTATTCCGCCTACGACAACTACAACGATCGGAATTGCCGCAACTATCGCGACGATCTTGATCACGGGCGCACCCTCAAATTTGAAGATGTTCTTACCGATTATTCCTTTTTTGAGATTTACGTATCCCGCACGTGCGCTGAGCAGCAGATATACGACTCCAAAACATAGAGCGACAAGCGTGATAAACATCCAGAAGCCTTCGCTCTGAAGATTGATCGCGGGAAGCGCGATATAAAAGTAGAGTGCCGCCGCAACAACGGTTACAATTGCGGAAAGAAGAATTCTTATTCCCTTTTTTTGCATAAAGCTATTCCTCCAAAAATTTTTTATTGATTATTCGTACTAAAATCAAACACGCAGCTCTCTCCCTCAAGTCGCAGGGCGGCGTCGAAGCTCTTGCCAGTACGCTTTGAGACAAATCCGCGTATGACCGAGGTACGACCGCTCTCAAGCATCAAGGATACGTTGCGCTTTGAGATAGATCTGCCGCATATGTACGCGCCGACGCGAAACTTGCAGCCTTCTTTATAGGCTGAGCAGCCGTAGCCGTATTTCGTGCGTCTTACCTCTGCCGAGCAAAGCGGGCATTTCCCAACCACATCGCCGAAAAATCCCGTGTCGGTGTCCTCCTCGATAGGAAGCTCGGGTGTGGGCGCGAAGTAACGCGATATCTCGCCGACGGCAAGACCGACCGCGTCGTCAATCGGCATCTCACCCCTGAACACGCGCTTGAGTGCGCGTCCCATCTCTGAGGTCTTGAATTTATCCATACTTATATTCATTCTATCAAGGCTCTCTATGAGATATTCACCGTCGGGCAATATAGTATACACATCTTTTTTGAGCTGTATATATCCGCTTTTGCGCGCGTTGTCGATAATTCCCGTTCTCGTCGCCTCGGTGCCGAGTTCAACTCCGTCGAGCATAGCTCTGTATTCCTCTGCGTCGTCAGCGCCGACCGTATCCTCTGCCATCGCTTTCTCCTCGCGGAAGGGATTTTTGAGGTAGTTATTGAGCGACTCTATCGTATGGTGCTTGGGAGGCGCGGTCTCCTTCTCGACGGGTTTGAAGTCTATGTTGACAATATCACCCTTCGAGAGAGACGGCAGTAGCTTATCCTTTTGAGACGCGTCGTCGTATTTCATCCAACCCTTCTCAAGAATGGTCATTCCCTTGAGCACGAATGTCTCAAGATCTCCAACCTGCACCGTGATCTCGACCTTCTGCGCTACGCAATCCTCAGAACAGAACACTGCGATAAAGCGGCGGAACACGGTCGAATACACCTGCATCTCTAATTCGCTCAGTTTTGATTTGTCGGGTATCTTATACGTCGGAGTTATCGCCGAGTGCGACTCTATCTTCGAGTCGTCGAATATGGTCTTTTTATCCTTGAATACCACAGGATATCCGAGCTTTGCGCAGTTGTCAAGTATCTTCCTGACCTTGCCCTTTTCGGCTGTCGCGAGGTACTCGGAGTTGGTTCTCGGATAGGTGAGATACCCTTCTTCGTAAAGCTTCTGCACGATCTCAAGGCTCTGCGCCATCGACATCTTGTACTTCTTTCCAAGCACGTTCTGCAGCTTTGAGAGCGAGTAGAGCTTACCCGGCGAGAGCGTATCCTTTTTGCGCTTAACATCGGTAACTCTCGCTTCCCTCGCGTTATATTCCGCGCATTTTGCGAGTGCCTTATCGTGCTCTTTGCCGTCGAATTTCAGCTTGCTCTGCAGCTCGACGACCTCGCCGCCCGTCTCTTCTTTACTCGCGATCGAGTAGTATTTTTCGGGTTTGAAGTTCCTTATTGCCATATCGCGATCGTATATAGCGCGGACTATAGGAACTATAACTCTGCCGACGCGCAAAAGCGTGCCCGTGCGCAGAGTTGCAAGTCGAGTCAGATTTACGCCGTACAGCCAATCTATATACGTTCTCGCATAGCCCTCGCTCGCGAGATTATCGTATTCGACCTCGTCCTTCATTTCAGAAAACGCGGCGCGCACCGTCTCGGGCGTCTGATCTGGCAACCAGAGTCGCTTTTGCGCCTTGGGTGTGCGTAGTGCCTTATTTACGCAGGTACGTACGATTATCTCTCCCTCGCGGTCTGCGTCTCCTGCGTTTACTATCAGATCCACGTCCTCGCGGTTGCAAAGCATCTCGATGGTCTTGTACTGCTTTACCACTCCATCGTCAACCGTCTTTCCACCGTCCGCGCGCCGAAGCTCGTAGGAAAACTCCTTTGGGAAGCAAGGCAGATTTTTCATCGTCCAGCCGCGCTCTCCCTCGGGACGAGGGTTATAATGTTCTATATCCGCAAGCGAGAACAGATGACCGAACGCCCAGCTTATAAGGCAATTCTCGCCTTCAAGATATCCGTCACGCCTGCGAAAATCTCCAAGTCCTGCGGCAATATTGCGTGCAAGGCTCGGCTTTTCTGCTATTATCAATACCATTTTATATTATTCCCATTCCATATCGGTGATTATCTTATATCCCCTCGAGCGCACGGTGAATATTATCCGCTTACCGCCGCTCTCAAGCTTGCGTCGAAGCCTGCAGATATAAACGTCGGCTATATTTCCCTTCTCTGCGCCGAGAAGTCTGTTGAGCTCCTCGCGGCTCACAGGTTCATCCGCGCTTGCGCAAAGCCGCTCAAGCAGCTTCAGCTCGTGATCCGAGAGTTGAATATTCCGCTCATTATATCTGACTGTATTCGCGATCTCGCGGTAGAAGTATATCCTCTCGACGCTCTCGACCGTCTCTTCCTTCTCTTTCTTATTTTCGACCCCGCCGCCGAGAAGAAGGCGCGCGTAGATCGCGTCGATATCCCGAATAGACGCAGGATATCCGAGTCTTATCATACCCGAGTCGGCGACTTCACTACCGCTCGCACCGTCGGCTATCAGCACCACGCTGCGCGCAAGTACCGACGGCAGATGCCTCATTCCCTCGGTGTCAAGTATGCACATATCGAAAGCCGAGAGATCGCCCGCAGCCTTATCAAAGGTCGTGACCTCAAATCCAAACCTCTCTGCCTCGAGCGCGAAAAAGCGAGAGAGTGCTATGCGTTTTGAAACTATCGCTATTCTGATCTCTCTCATTTCTCTTCCCTTCTAAACCTCTTCGGTCTGCTCACTCAGTAATCTTTCAAAAATTCCCTTTACCTCATCGGGCGAGGGAGCGCACATTATCTCGTTTCGCGCCGCCGCGCTACCTCTCATTCCTGTAACGTACCACGCCATATGCTTCTTTCCCTCGGCAAAGCCCGCTCTCTCGCCTCGCTCGCGTATCATTACCTCAAGCTGAGTCAAAGCCTGCGCGATCCGCTCCTCGTTCGTCGGCGATACGTATTCTTTACCCTCGAGAGCGGCTATGATCTCGCCAAATATCCACGGATTTCCCGTAGCGCCGCGACCTATCATTATGCCGTCACATCCCGTACGCTCAAACATATATTTCGCGTCCGCCACTGTGTAAACGTCGCCGTTGCCGATCACGGGAATGCTCACCGCGCGCTTGACTGCCTCGATGACACCGAGATCGACTCCGGGTGAATAAAACTGATTTCTCGTTCTCGCGTGAACGCATATCGCGCTCGCGCCCGAGTCCTCGAGTATCTTGGCTACCTCTACTGCGTTGACCGAGCTCGCATCCCATCCTGCGCGTATTTTTGCGGTTACGGGTAGCTTTACCGCGTCGACCACCTCGCGTACTATCCTGCCCGCGAGTGCGGGATCCTTCATAAGCGCACTGCCCTCGCCGTTTGAGGTGACCTTGCGCACGGGGCAACCCATATTTATATCTATCGCGACGGGGCGTGTGTTCGAGATACATCCGCGATATTCTCCGCTCTCAAGCATCTGCGCCGCCTCGCGCATAAATTCGGGCTCGTGTCCGAATATCTGTATTGCCATCGGCTGATCTTCCTCGAATATAGCCGCAAGCGCCGCGCTCGGTGACGCCGCACTCTCCTTGCGCTTTGCTTTTTGCTCGTAGCAGAGCGCCTTTGCCGAGACCATCTCGCTGACGGTGTATTCAGCACCGTGAGAGCGGCATATTCTTCTGAATGTCCTGTCGGTCACTCCCGCCATCGGCGCGAGCATCAGACCGTGAGGCAAAAAGGTATCTCCTATTTTTAAGCTCATATGCTCCTCTGTCAAAAAAATCGTTATATTTTAACGCATTTTTGCGTCGTTTTCAATCTGAATTGCTCTTATTTGCTCACCTTTTGCATTCTTCGGTCGCTCTGTGACGATATCTGTCGAAGGATAATAATTGACATTTTATTCCATTTGTGCTACTATATAAACAGTAAAACACCTCTAAGGAGACCGGAAAATGAAAAAAGCGAGTGAATACATAAAAGAACTGATAAAGCGTTTCAGTGTACGCGAGCATCTTGCCGTGGTCATCTGCATTCCCGTGGCAATGATCGCGATACTTATCTGCATCGGAACGCTCAGCACGGACGGTGCCGAGAACAAAGCGACCGATCAGCCAAAGCAGACTACCGCGTTTGCAAGCGAAATAGAAACATATCCGCCAACATCGCCCTACTCTCTTGAGTTTCAGAGCCTTGGCGACGGCACCTGTCTTGTAATGGGCATCGGTGCGTATCGCGGAAGCGAGCTTATCATCCCCGCCGAGAGCCCCGAGGGTGACAGCGTTATCGGCATCGGAAGCCGCGCCTTTGAGGGATGCGGCAAGCTCGTTTCGATAGAGATACCCGAAAGTGTGGTCAGCATCGGCACGGGTGCATTCCGTGGATGCTCGTCGCTCGTGTTGATATCGGTCGATAGCGACAATCCGAAATTCCGCACGCTCTCGGGAATGCTCTTCTCAAAGGACCGCACGCGTATCATCTGCTGTCCTGCGGCGCGCATCGGCACAAATCTTCTGCTCGACCCGAACGTGCGCGTAATAGAGCCCTACGCGTTTGACGGGATAATAAACCTTGAGCGGATACTCTACGAGAAGAGTCCTTCGGATTTTCAGACGATCGACGTTGGCGAAGGCAACGAGCCCTTCAAATCCCTGCCGATAACCTGCAATTACTTCCCATCAAAATAAATTCAAAAACAAAGACGGTTGCGCCCGCAGCCGTCTTTGTTTTTCACTTTTGCAAGCTTGTATTCACTTTTACAAAATCCTTGCATCTTGCAAAATATTCACGAATATCTCGCTTTATCTGCAGGAAATATTCTCTGTAATCGGTGCCGAAGCCGTCAGCCTCAGCACCCATTCTTTTGATCATGTACATAGCGCGGTAAAGGTGATATTCCTGCGTGACCACCATGATATTCTTATATCCGAGCGTGCGCACCGCGTTGTATACGCTCTCGGAGGTCGAAAATCCGATGTCGTCGCGGACTATTGCCTCTTTTGGAACACCGTTCTCAAGACAATAGCGCTCCATACAGCTCACCTCGTCATAGTCCTCGCCCGAGTTATCGCCGCTAAGTAAAACGACATCCGAAACGCCCGCTTTGTATAAAGCGACCGCGCCTCGAAGTCTGTCCTCAAGCATCGGCGAGGGACTTCCGTCGGGGCGGACTGCCGCACCGAGCACGAGTATGCAATCGTACTTCTTGGTGATATTCATCTCTTCCCGGCAATCGTATATCTCTGACTGCTGAGCTCTCCAGACTACCGCGCGGTTGAGTACGACGATGGTGATAAGAAGGACGGCGAGAATTGCCGCAACAGTATAGATTATAATCATATATTTCTTCAATTCTCCCGTCCTTTCACCATCGTTTTAATCTTTTGTTTCGAGTTTTCTCAGCTCCTCGGCGGCTTCCTCTGAGCCGTTCTGCGCCGCTTTCTTAAAATACTCAAGTGCAAGCGCTTGGTCTTCTGCAACGCCCTGCCCCTTCTGGTAGCAGGTAGCAAGACAAAACTGTCCTTCCGCGTATTCTTTTTCTGCAGAGACGCGGAACCATTCTACAGCTTTTGCGTAGTCCTGCTCTGTTCCTCGGCCAAAATAGTAGCATTTTCCAACTTGACTCTGCGCTTTAGTGTAGCCCTGTTCGGCAGAACGGCAATACCACTCAAAAGCCTTGTCAAAGTTCTGCTCCACGCCTCTTCCGTTGTCATAGGAAAGTCCGAGAGCATACTGCGCCGTGGCGTCTCCCTGCTCTGCTGACTTGCTGTAAAGTTCAAACGCCTTGGTATCGCTTTGTTCAACGCCGTATCCCCTGATATAGAAATATCCGAGCTTTGCCTGCGCCTCTGCCTGACCCTTATCTGCAGCTTTTTTGTACCACTCTGCAGCCTTCGGATAGCTTTGAGCGACACCGTGTGCTTTTTCGTAGGAGAGTCCGAGATTGTACTCTGCATCTGCAAGTCCTTGCTCTGCTGCATCCAAGAACAACTCAAAAGCAATATCATGTTTTTGGGGCAGACCCCATCCGTTTGCATAACAAACTCCGAGTGCGTTCTGAGCGAGCGCATAGCCATTTGCAGAAGCTCTTGCATACCACTCGACAGCAGTCACCCAGTCCTGCTCGACACCAAGTCCGTTTTCATAGCAGCATCCGAGATTGTACTCGGCATTTACCTCTTCAAGCTCTGCCGCTTTTCTGAAATATTCGAGTGCGATCTCATAATTCTTTTCTACTGCCAATCCGTTCAGATAAAAGTACCCAAGCTTGTCATATGCCGGAGGGTATCCTTTATTCGCGGCACGTTTATAGAATTCATACGCCATCTCAAAGCTTGGTTCAAGAGCTATTCCCTTCTCATAACAATGCCCGAGATTGTACTCTGCATCCTCAAAGCCCTGCTCTGCGGCTTTCTTGAACCATACCACCGCGAGTTCGGGATCGCGCGAAACTCCTATTCCCTCACAATAGCAGGAGCCTACGTTGTTTTGGGCGCACAGCATACCTTTCTCTGCGGCTTTTTTGTAATACTCAAAGGCAAGTGCTCGGTCTTGCGGCACGTGCTCACCAAGGTCATAGCAAAGTCCGAGATTGAATTCAGCCATCATCTCGCCATGTGCTGCGGCTTTCTTCAGGTATTCGAATGCGAGATCGCCGTCGAACCTTCCATGCGTATAGCACTCCCAAAGTGCCGACTGCGCTTGTGCAAACTCTTGATCCGCGGCTCTTTTGATCCATTTGATAGCCTTTTTGTAGCTTTGCCGAACACCTTCGCCATTATAATAACGCTTACCGAGCGCAAACTGCGCCGAGTCCCAACCTTGCCTTGCTTTTCTTTTTAATTGTTTAAGATCCTCGGGCAGCTTTGCCATAAAAACCTCCTCAGATCTTCTTCTGAGTTCTGTTTACAAGTACCTCTGCTGCGGTCTCGAGATAGTCGTTATCCATCATTTCGATCCAGCCCTTGTCAACGAGCGCGGTGAGCTTGGGATCCATAGGAATACGCGCGAGAAGATCGTATCCGAACTTCTCTGCTACCTCGTCGATATGGCTCTCACCGAAAACCTTGATCTCCTTGCCGCAATCGGGGCACTTGACGTAGCTCATATTCTCAACGAGACCGTATACCGGAACGTTCATCATCTCTGCCATATTAGCAGCCTTTGCGACGATCATCGAAACGAGCTCCTGAGGGCTGCTTACGATAACGATACCGTCGATCGGAATAGACTGGAAGATGGTAAGCGGAACGTCGCCCGTTCCGGGAGGACAGTCGATGAACATATAGTCGATGTTATGCCAGATGGTATCGGTCCAGAACTGCTTTACAGCACCCGCGATGACCGGTCCGCGCCATACCACAGGCTTGGTCTCGTCATCGAGCATAAGATTTACCGACATAACGTCGATGCCCGAGGTGGTAGTGGGGGGGATCATTCCGTTGTCGTCGCCGTCAACGCCTGCCTTGAGTCCGAAAGCCTTGGGGATAGACGGGCCCGTTACGTCCGCGTCGAGAATTGCGCATTTATAGCCCAGACGCTGCATATTTACCGCGAGCATCGAGGTAACGAGCGACTTACCTACGCCGCCCTTTCCACTTACGACCGCGATGATATGCTTTACGCTGCTGAGCGCGTGAGGCTGTTCCTTGAGGCTCTGCTTCTCCTTGGACGAGCAGCCTGCAGAACAGGTAGAACAGTTATGAGTGCATTCTTCTGCCATTTTTGTTTTCTCCTTTGGGTATAAATATTTTTACAAATACTATTATACACCAAAGCGCAAAATATTTCAAGGCTTTTGGAGAAAACTATATATTCTTTTTAATAAATTATATAAAAATATACCGCCCTATTTTGTAGAGCGGTATAATATTTGTTATTGATCGCCGACCTTTGCAGCAATATCTCCGTCGGTGCATTTTACCGTCACACCGACAAGCACTTCGGAAAGGTCTGCAAAATTCTCATTCCATTCTGCCTGCGTTCCGCCATAGATCAGCTCACGAATTCCCGAGCCCTCAAATGCATCGCCCGCGATCTTTGTGACCGTTTTGGGAAGAACTATACTCCTAAGTGCCGTACAGTTAAAGAAAGCACCGGATTCTATCGTCTTTACGGTATCGGGAATATTGATCTGTTCAAGGCTTGAGCAATTTGTAAATGCGCTTTTATCTAACGCTTCTATTCCGTTCGGCAAGCTTATCTTTTTGACGTTCGTTGCTCCCGAAATGCGAACCGAAAGCACACCCTCGGGAACTATTATCTCCTCTGCCTCGCCAAAGCTCATAGGGTACTTATTCGATTCAACAAATCTTTTAACGTCTTCGTTCGCTGCATCGAGTTGTCCTGCGAGTTCGCGGACTTCACGTACTGCATTCATTTTGGCTTTATAATCAAACCCTATTTTATCTAAGATCGCAGAAATAGCCACGTGCTCTCTTATAGTAGCGCCGGTAAAGGCATATATGGCTTCTTTTTCTATGATCGGATACTTTTTCAGCCAATCGTTCTTTATAACTTCAGAATTTTGAGCATTTTGAAACATAGGATTGTCCAAAGAATAAAGTTTAAAGAAGTTCTGAAGTTGCATTTGTTCAACTTGAGAAAGCGTATCCATCTTTCCAAGAACTTCGTTCTCAAGCGTATCCTTGAGAATGTACGAAGGAACCATAATTTCGCAATTAACGTTAACGGCGACCACCTTAGCGCCATCGGGAGAGGTAGCAGGCAAGGTAATCACTTTGCCTTCGTTTCCGGTCAGATATATCTCGGTCAGCTCGCAGATACCGTCTACAAGTGGGGAAAAGACAAATCCACTCGGGATTTTTTCTGCAGGCTTCGGGGTATCTTCCGAGTCAGTATGATGAGAAGTATCGACTATTTCATCAAAAACGTTGGAAACATTACAAGACGAAAAAGTTACAATCAAAACAGCAACACACATCAAAAGCGCAAAAAGTTTCTTCATAACTTACCTCCATAAATTTCTGAAAGTTTCTGACTTGAAGCTTTATACAACTTAATTATAGCATATTATACGCTCTATGTCAAGAAGTTTATTAAGCACCGCATTTTGATCAATAAATTTAATAAATTTTTCACGAAGTACTTGAAAATTTCTCGGTTTTGAGTTATACTATTAAAGATTGGAATTTATATTTTTTATGGAGGTCATTTATGGCACAGGCATTAAACAAGCTCACAGGCTTCAAGGGCATTGACGGTCCCGTTCTTACCATCGTTATGGACGGCGTAGGTCTTGCTCCCGACACTATCTCCAACGCAGTTGCAGGCGCGTACACCCCCACGCTCGATATGCTTATGGAGAAATATCCTATGGTTTCGCTCAAGGCGCACGGAACCGCTGTTGGTCTTCCCTCTGACGACGATATGGGTAACTCCGAGGTAGGACACAACGCTCTCGGCGCAGGTCAGGTATTTGCTCAGGGCGCAAAGCTCGTTTCCAACTCCATCGAGAGCGGAAAGATGTTCGTCTCTGACACCTGGCAGACTATCGTCAACAACGTAAAGACTTCGGGTGGCGTTCTCCACTTCCTCGGTCTTTTCTCGGACGGAAACGTTCACTCTCACATCGATCACCTCAAGGCTATGATCGTAAGAGCTAAGGAAGAGGGCATCAAGACCGTTCGCGTTCACATCCTCATCGACGGACGTGACGTTGGCGAGACAAGCGCACTTGATTACATTCTTCCCTTTGAGGACTTCCTCGCTTCTCTGCGCACCGCTGACTTTGACATCAAGATCGCATCGGGCGGCGGAAGAATGAAGATCACTATGGACAGATACGAGGCTGACTGGTCTATGGTTGAGCGCGGATGGCAGACTCACGTTCTCGGCGAGGGCAGACAGTTCGCGTCGGCTGCTGAGGCTGTTGAGACCTACCGCGCAGAGCTCGGCGTTATCGACCAGGATCTTCCTCCCTTCGTTATCGCAGAGAACGGCGCACCCGTAGGAACTATCAACGACGGCGACAGCGTTATCTTCTACAACTTCCGCGGCGACCGCTCTATCGAGATCTCCAAGGCGTTTGACGCTCCCGCAGGCGAGTTTGACAAGTTCGACCGCGTAAGAGTTCCCGCAGTAGTATACGCAGGTATGCTCGAGTACGACGGCGACCTTCACATCCCCTCGCGCTACCTCGTTTCTCCTCCCGAAATTACTAACACTATGACCGAGTACCTTGTCTCTGCCGGTATTCCTGAGCTTGCAATCTCCGAGACCCAGAAGTATGGCCACGTTACCTATTTCTGGAAC
>JAFTKL010000021.1 GCA_017453285.1 Clostridia bacterium
CTTTTCTATTTTTATTTCCGTTATAGGAATTAATATAAAAATCAGCGTGTCTGCGACATAATGTCATACTGTGAAAATTAATTGTGCAAAGTGAACAAAATTTGTATTTTTTATAAAAATTCTTTGTAGCCTATTTACAAGGCATCAAAAATATGGTATAATAGTATCAGGATAGAAATATCCTATCAAAAACACAACTCAAGGAGGATAAACTATGAAGGTCAACATCATTGGCAGACAGATGAACGTATGGGATGATATGAAAATCATCATCGAAGGAAAGCTCAAGAAATTCGACAAGTACTTTCCCGACGAATGTGCTGCAACTGTAACTCTCAGCTGCAAGCACAATCAGAAATGCCTTGAGATCACCATCGTTTCCTCCGGCACTATTTTCCGGAGCGAAGTGGAGGACGAGACCTTCCGCAACGCGCTTGACAGAGCTGTGTATCTGATAGAGCGGCAGATCCGCAAAAACAAGACCAGACTCGAGCGCAGACTCAGAAGCGGAGCTTTTGAGGGCGGTATAATCGAGACGGGCGAGGATTTTGAAGAAGAGACTGAGTTCAATATCAGACGCAAGAGCTTCTCCATCAAGCCGATGTCGGTTGAAGAGGCTATTATGCAGATGAATCTTCTCGGACACGAGTTCTTCGTGTTCAGAGATGCGCAGAGCGAGGAGATCTGTGTCGTATACAAGAGACACGGAAACACCTACGGACTTATCGAGGATAAGCCAGAGTAAAGATAAATTTCAGCGGTCACTTCGGTGGCCGCTTTTTTTACTTGACATCTTGCAATTATTGGTGTATAATATAACCGATAACGTTCAACATATATAAAGGAAGAAAAATGAAGCTACTGATCGTTTACGCAACCAAAAACGGCGTGTCGAAGCGCGCCTGCGAGATGCTGGCAGAAAAGCTTGCATCACACGCGACAGTCGAGTTATATGACGTAAAGAATGATCCCCCCTCCCCCGACGGCTACGACGCTTGCGTGGTGGGCGGCTCGATAAGAATGACTAAGCTCTCAAAAAAGCTCAAGGCTTATCTGCGCGCAAATGCAAAAACGCTCTCAAATATGCCGAGCGCGGCTTTCATCTGCTGTGGACTTACCAACGATTTTGAGGACTACGTCGTGACAGAGATACCGAAAGATATCAAGTTCTCGCTCGGCGTGCACTGCTTTGGCGGCGAGCTAAAGACCGATCGCGTGCGCGGTATGGATAAGATACTCACGTACTTTATGCGTCAGAGCATTCTCACGCAGGATCCCGACAAGTCGAACCGAGATATGATAGAGCTCCCCGAGATATTCCCCGACACCATCCACGCGTTAGCAGAGCGCATACGTAGACTCAAGCAAATTTAGGCATTTTGCACAAAAATCCTCTTCAAAAATCTATCTTAATTTTTGCCGCGCCAAGAATTTTTTTCTTGACAAACCGGAATTTGTGTGGTATTATATATAGGTAGGTAAAAAAGGGGAATACGACCCACTAGCTCAGATGGTAGAGCACTTGACTTTTAATCAAGGGGTCCGGAGTTCGAGTCTCCGGTGGGTCACCAGAAAAAAGCACTTGCGACGCAAGTGCTTTTTTCTATCCAAGCCGCAGGCTTGGTATGTAATCTCACCGAAGGTGAGTATGTAATCGCGAAGCGTATGTAATTGCCGAAGGCTTTCATTCCTGCGCCTTGATGCCATACTCGACTCCGTCGGATCACATACACGGCTTTGCCGAATTACATACACGCTACGCGTGATTGGGACGCGATAATATAAAAATCAAGCTAAAGCCTCATATGTAATCGCGAAGCGTATTACTTAAACTCTTTTATAAAATCCACAAGCAACGTGAGTCCATCCCCCGAAAAGTCCGAGGCGAGAAGATCAAACTTCTTGTAGAAGCATGCCGCGTTGTTTTGCTTTACCAAGGCATATAGACGGTCGGTCTGCTCCGCCTGACTGAGTGGACTTTGTCCGTAATGTATCATCAGCATAGGTCTGTCGAGCTTTTCATAAAAGCTTACGGCAGATCTTTTTTCATATTCCTCGGGCATCTCATCATAAGTTCCGCCTATTCCCTTAGCAAAAATATTTTGTATGCTTTCTCCGCGAAAATCTGCATAAGCCTTAAGGTCGGATATTACGTCAACTACAGCACACCCGCTCAGCCGTCTCGCGCTATCCTCGGCTATAAGTCTCATAGCTATGATCGAGCCTGAGGATGCACCTGCAACGAACATTTTTGAGTTCTTCATAAACTCAGTCGCACCACATATCTCTATAAGCTTCTGCGCGTCTGCGAGATCTTCTCCGCCGAAATCTCGAACACCTTCGCTACCGCCAAGACCTCTTTCGTACATACGAACCACCGTAATTCCTCTTGCGGCGTAGGCGCGTGCAAGACTTTCTATAGGCGCGCCAACCGTCGGGAAATAGAACATCACGGGGTATATTTCGCCTTTTGTCTCGTAATCGCGCGGCAAAACTATTTCAGCAACGATTTTTAGCTCATCCGACTTGAATATCATCGTATACGCCGAGGCAAAGCTGAGATCGTCAGAAAGGCTGATCTCCTTGACCGATACGACGTCATCGTGCTTCGCAAGCTCTTCCATCGTTTTTATTGCGTTTTCATCATGCTCTGTCGGCTCTTCGGTAGGCTCTTCAGTAGGCTCGACCGTCGCGCTCTCACTCTCTTGCGACTCTGAGGGGAGATCCGTCGGCTCTTGCGCATCCGAGTTGCAAGAAAAGAGCAACAGCGAAAATAAAACCATAAGTATTGCGATCAATTTTTTCATAATTCTTTTCCCTTTCGTGTTAATATTTTTTGTTGCACATTTATTTGTGTAATATGATTATACCACACGGTCACGTGATTGTCAATAACAAGTTTGTGATTTTTGTGTTTTCTGCGTTTTGACCATATTCAGAGATGAATTTTGTTAATACTATACAAATTCCCGAGACACTGTTTTTATTTTAAAAAGTATAAAAATTTTCATTTTTATTGACAAACGCGCGTGCGGATGTTATAATTTATTCAAGAGTATTTACTCTGTTGAAAATCAATGCAAAATTATGATATTACGGAGGAATTTGTAATGGAAGACAAGTCAATGAAGGGTCTTAACACATTTACGGATCAGACCGAGGCGCCTAAGATAGATGCGTCCAGAAAAATGAGGATCGGTATCATCGGATGCGGCTGGATTGCAGGCTCGCATATGGACTCCTATCTCAAGCAGCCCGACGTTGAGATCGTTGCAGGTGCGGATCTCATTCCCGGCAAGGCTAAGGCTTTTATGGAGAAATACGGCGTTACGGGCGCTAAGACCGATTACGCATCCCACAAGGAGATGATCGAGGACAAGAGCCTTGAGCTTGACGCGGTCTCCATTTGTACCTATAACCGTCAGCACGCAGTTCCCGCTATCGACGCCCTCAACGCAGGCATCAACGTTCTTCTTGAGAAGCCTTTCACAGTAACTCTTGAAGAGGCTGTTGAGGTAGTTCGCGCTGAGAAGAAGAGCGGCAAGGTGCTCTCTATCGGCTTCCAGCCCAGAATGGATGCTAATATGAAGAAGATCAAGGAGATCGTCGAGTCGGGTGCTCTCGGTGATGTTTACTACATCCAGACCGGAGGCGGTCGCCGCCGCGGTATTCCGACTCCCTTCGGAACTACATTTATTGAGGACAAGACCGCAGGTATCGGTGCGCTTGGCGACATCGGCTGCTACTCTCTCGATATGGTGCTTAACGCAATCGGCTATCCGAAGCCTCTGACTGTTTCGGGTTACGTTTCCAATTTCTTTGGAAAGGATCCTCACTACAGCGGCTACAGAAAGGATAAGGCTGCAGAGTACGCTGACAAGTTCGGCGTTGATGACTTCGGCGCAGGCTTCGTTCGTCTTGAGGGCGGAATTATCCTCGACTTCAGAATAGCTTGGGCTATGAACCTCGACACCCCCGGTGACACAATTATTATGGGTACCAAGGGTAGCCTCCGCATCCCCTCGACTGAGTGTTGGAACGGCACTGTCGGCGGTCCTATGAAGCTTTATTCCGAGGTTGCAGGCTCGCAGGTAGAGACTGTCATCCCCGTTATCAATATGAAGCAGGGTCTCTTCGATCTCAAGATCCGTACCTTCCTTGACGCTTGCAAGAACGGCACTCCCGCTCCTGTTCCCTCCAGCCAGATCCTCTACAATCAGGCTATTATCGACGGTATCTCCAAATCTGCCGCTCTCGGCAGAGAGATCGAGATCGTTATCCCCGAGATATAATTGCGAGGTAATTCAAAATGATCTTATCATCTCAGAACGGTAATCTCGTCGCCACCTACGGTCAGGAGGGTGCGATCGACGTAATGAAGGCTGCCGGCTACGATGCGATAGATATGTCGCTCTTCTGTATGTCGAACGATGCCGATATCTTCAATTCAGATGCATACAAGACCCGCGCGCTTGAGATCAAGGCGCACGCGGACAAGGTTGGAATTCCTTTCAATCAGTCTCACGTTCCCTTTACTTTCAATTGGAAGAACCCGAACGAGTACGAGGAGCGTTTCTTCCCCCGTCAGATCCGCGGACTTGAGATAACCGCGCTCGTCGGAGCTAAGATCGCGATCGTGCACCCGATCCACTACTTTGAGTACAAGGGTCACGAGGAGGAGATGTTCGAGAGAAATATGGAATTCTACCGCTCGCTTCTTCCCTACGCAAAGGAATACGACGTCAAGATCGCGCTTGAGAATATGTGGCAGATCGACAGAAAGCGCAAGATCATCAGCGACGACGCTTGCTCGAGAGCAGTTGACTTCGCTCGCTACGTTGACGCGCTTGACGACGAGCATTTCGTAGCTTGTCTCGATCTCGGTCACTGCGGTCTTATCGGTGAGGAGGCTCAGGATGCGATCCGCATTCTCGGTCACGACAGACTCAAGGCTCTCCACGTTCACGACAACGACTACAGAAGCGACGTGCACACGCTCCCCTTCCTCTCTCATATGGATTGGGAGGAGATAATGAAGGCGCTTGCCGACATCAAGTACGACGGTGAGTTCACCTTTGAGGCAGACAACTTCCTGCCCCACTTCCCGAAGGATTTCAAGCCTGCGGCAGTGAAATTTATGGTCGAGACGGGTAGATATCTCATCAGCAGATACGACCACTATATCGATCAGAATAACTAAAAAACAAAACCGCCCGTTCGACGAACGGGCGGTTATTTTTATTCTCTTTCAAATATAGGACTCTCTCCGAGCTTGTGTGACAGCGCAAGCTCTTCTTCATTTTTGAGCGTCCAAACGAACTTAGGTGCGCGGTAGAATTTCGTGGTCAGCTTGACGAAGAAGGAATCGCGGTCGAGCTTGTTATACGCGATAAAGTCCGGACGCGCAAGGAAATTGAACGCCATCGCAGTAAGAAGAATATTGAGCGCGTTCGTTTTCTGCTTGTCGCGGCAGACGTTTGTGTAAAGGAGTCCGCAGTAAGCCTTTGGCATCTGCTTTCTCATATTCTTGATCAAGAGAGGATTGAAGGACTCAATACAGTATGCTCCGCTGTACGCCGAGAGCTGTTCTGCGACCTTCGGGCAGAGCTCGGACGAGAGATCCTCTCCTTTGAGCTCGACGAGTATCGGTACGCGACCGTTCACAAGCGAGAGCACCTCCGAGAAAGTCGGGATCTTCTCCTCACTTCCCGCCAAGGAGAAAGCGCACAGTTCGTCGCGATCAAGCTCACAGAGCTTTTTATCAACTCCCGTCATACGAATGAGCGTGTAATCGTGAAAAACCATTACCTCGCCGTCGCGTGAAAGCTGAACGTCAAGCTCTATTCCCTTGCCCGCCTCACACGCAAGCTCGAAAGCTCGGAGCGAATTCTCGGGCACACCTCTGCCGTGAAGACCTCGGTGCGCGTAGTCGCAAAGAATCGACTCGTTCTCGGGACGCTTGGCTCTCGGACGAACGAAAAGCAGAATATAGAGCAAAAAAACGATAAGCGCGAGCGAGAGGATGGATGATAAAGTAATTACAAGTGCTATCATATCAGTCGTCTATGTCGAGATGCTCGAGAGCACTCTTTTTCTCTATCTTTTCGGGCTCGCCGTGCTTCACGAAGAGCATAGTCACAAAGGAGAGCACAACGAATACTGCTCCAAACGTGAAGAAGGTATAGCGCATACCGAAGATATCGTAAAGAATACCCGAAAGTATGGGAGCGACGATCTGTGCCGCCATTGACGCGGTATAGTAATATCCCGTATATTTTCCTACGTCACCGCCACGTGCAAGCTCAACTGCCATCGGGAAGGAGTTGACGTTGATGGTCGCCCAGCCGATGCCTGCGAGAATGAAAACGGGATACATCAGGAATTCGGGAGTGCTGAATGTCACGAAGTTACCTATAATAAACGCCGCCGCGAGCATTGCCACGCCTGCGAGAATTGTCTTTTTTCTGCCAAAGCGAGAGGAAATAATACCGACGGGGATATAAGCTATGACAGCCGCCGCCTGCGCGATGATAAGCGTGAGATTGAAGTCAAAGAAAAGGACGTTTGTAGCGTAAACCGAGTACTTGCTCGTGATAGAGTTATAGCCGATATACCAGAGTGCGACCGACGCGAGAATAAGCATAAGCGAGCGGAACTCGCCCTTTGAGAGCTTACGCTTCTCGGTGCTGTCCTGCTTATCCCCACTACCCTCGTCAAGTCCGAGCGCGCGCGTCTGTTCTTCCATCTCGCGAGCCCATTTGTTCTCCTTGACCGTGCTGATGAACACGACGAGTCCGAGGATCATAATAGCCGCGACTGCGAGCACATAGCCCGTGTACTGCATATATTTGTTTGCCGAGGTCTTGAATACCGTTCCGAGCACGAGCACAAGTATACCGCCCGCGGTGCCCATAAGATTGATGATCGCGTTACCCTTGGAGCGCAGAGGCTTCACGGTAACGTCTGGCATAAGCGCGACTGCGGGAGAGCGGAAGGTCGCCATAGCGATAAGCGTGAGCAGAAGAACGACGATAAATGCGATCATCGGCCAAAGATTTGCAAGCGTGATCTCAAGAGTATCCGCAACTATGAGGTCGATATCTGCGTTGATCGCTTCAATAGATCTCTGAATTGCCTCTACAGCCACGGTGTTACCAGCCTTACCTGCCTCCTTCAGCGCTTCGTTAGCTTCCTTGAGCAGATCTGCGCAAGCGTTGAATCTTGCGGGAATTCCCGCCTCGATAACGGCATTGAGCTGATACGCGTCGATGAACATAAGTGCGATGAATGAAATGACGGCGGAGATCGTGCCGACGAGGATAAAGGGTGTGCGCTTGCCGAGCTTGGTCATTACCTTGTCGGATAGCGTACCAAAGAGCGGGAGCATAAATACCGCGAGGATATTGTCAAGCGACATTATCGCGCCCGACGCGGTCTGCGGCAGACCGAAATGGTTTGTCAGTATAAGGGGCACGATCGCATCGTATGCCTGCCAGAACGCCGTTATAAGAAGGAACGCCATTCCGACGAATATTGTGCGCTTATAATTGAGTTTCATATCATTTTCCTTTCAATTATTCTTATGAAATTAGTATAACATATTTTTCTCACAAAAGCAACAAAAAAATATTGCAATAGTGAAATTCCTGTGCTATAATTGTCATAAAGATATTTTTTTCGGAGGACGTTTCAAATGGAAAACGTAAGTCGCGTATACAAATCTATAATGGACAACGCCGCAAAGCGCATTGTTGGCAAACAAGAGGTTGCAACTCTTGCCGTTATCTCACTTCTCTGCGGCGGTCATATGCTTCTCGACGACGTTCCCGGCACGGGCAAAACTCTGCTTGCAAAGACCTTTGCCTCTGCCCTCTCGCTTGACTACAAGAGAGTTCAGTGCGTTCCCGATATGCTTCCCTCCGACCTCGTTGGCGTTAACTTCTTTGATATGAAGCAGTCGGAATTCAGATTTGTCAGAGGACCCGTATTCACGAATATTTTGCTTGCGGACGAGATCAACCGCGCGATGCCAAAGACGCAGTCTGGTCTGCTCGAATGTATGGAAGAGCATCAGGTCTCGGTCGAGGGAGTGACCTACAAGCTCGACGAGCCCTTTATGGTAATAGCAACCCAGAACCCCGTAGAGACCAAGGGTACGTTCGATCTGCCCGAGGCTCAGCTTGACAGATTTTTGATCAAGACCTCGATGGGATATCCCACGCACGAAGAAAACGTGGAGATACTCTCTCGCAAGCTCGCGGGAGAGATCGATTCCGCGCCTATCGAGCCTATCGACAAGGAAAGCATCTTTGAAGCGAGACGCGAGGTCGCATCGGTCTACGTTCACCGCGATCTGCTTTCTTATGCCGCAGATATCTGCGAGGCGACCAGACACGCAAAGGACGTTGTGCTCGGCGCAAGTCCGCGTGCTATGATCGCGCTCGTCAGAGTGGCGCAGGGCTTTGCCGCGATCGACGGAAGAGATTATATGCTCCCCGACGATATAAAGAAAGCCGCCGTGCCCGTACTCGCGCACAGAATAGTATTCCACAACAGCTTCTTCCACCGCGAAGATATGGGCAAAACGCTTATCAAGTCCTTGCTTGAGAGTATTGCCGTACCGAGCGAGCAAATCGACTTCTCACGCAGGTACGCAGAATGAGTGCCATTCTTTCCGTGATCCTCGACGTCATATTGGATATTCTGACGTCAGCGTGGTTCTGGATAATAGTCGGAGCGATCGTTCTCTTTCTGCTTTTGCGCTCGGTCTACCGAAAGCTCAAGACCTGGGCACTCGGATATCTCTTTTATTCGCGCTCATTTTCAACCGACGGAGTTTTCGTCGGCGAGTCGCTTGAGCTTATCGAGAGGATCGAAAATCACTCCTGGTTTCCGCTCTTTTCGGTACAGATAGAGTTCTTCGTGCCCGCAGGCATTACGGTCGACGAGCTCGTGTGCAGAGAGTACACCAAGGTGACGAGCTTCTGCTTCGTTCCGCCCTTCTCTACCGTACATAAAAAGCACACCATCGTAGCAAACAAGCGCGATCACTACAAGCTCAACACCGCAAGCGTGGTATACCGCTCGAATGAATTCATATTCTCTGATCAGCTCGATTTCTATGCTTATCCGAGCTGTGACGGCGCGGATCTGAAGCTTACGACCGATCTTTATCACGCGGGAAACGCTATATCCGACAGAAAATACATCGAGGATCCCTTCTTTATCTCGGGCATCCGCCCCTATCGCGCAGGAGATCCGATGCGCTCTATAAACTTCAAGGCTTCTCTCCGCTCGTTCTCGGGCGGTATGCGACAGCTTGTCACCAACAATTACGATTCCTCGAGAAATTACGACTCGATGATACTTCTCGACCTCACCACATACGCAGAAAACTCGCTTCGCGCAGAGTATCAGCTTGAGCTCGGGCTCAAGTACACCTGCTTTCTCTTCTGCGAGGCACTCAAGAACGCAGGCAGAGTCGGCTTTGCCTCGAACTGTGCCATCGGTGAGTCGAGATACGTGCATATTCCCTGCTCAAGCGGCGAGGCGCACACAAAAACAATTCTTGAGAGCTTCTCAGAGCTTGCGTGGTTTGCGCGCAGAGATTTCTCTATGACCGCGATAGTCAAGGCTATCGCGCCCACGCTCAGCATAGGAACGGATCTCTATCTCGTCACGCCATACGTGGACGACGAGCTGGCAAAGCTGCTCTCCGAGCTTGAGAGAGCCGAGCTTTCGGTCAACGTGATCACACTCAAAGAGGGGGCAGAGCTATGAACGGTGTAAACAAATACAAGCACGAATTGCTCTTGCTCATTTTCTTCATCGCATTTCTGCTTCTGATAACTCTCTCCTCGTCAGATCCGCTTGTCGATCTGATATTCAAGCTCGCGCTGATTGCAGACGTGGTGGCTTTTTTCACGACTCTCTTGGCTCTTTGGAGAAACAAGTGGCGAGGCGCGCTTGCAAAGGTCGCACAAAAGACCTTCGTGCGCGTAGCTGGGGCCTTTATGCGAGTGCTTGAGGCGGTCGGCGCGCGCAGAAAAAACCGAAATATCCTCTCGGGCGAGACTCAGGTCACCTTCAGCGTGGAGCGAGCAGAGAGACAGAAGCGCGCATCTGCACGCTCTAAAAAGTGGAAGCATCTTGAGAGCAGCCGCGATCGAATGAGATATCTCTATCGCTACAGCGTTAACGACCGCATCAAGCGCGGCGAGCGGATATACGCGGCTGACACGCCCTCTGAGCTTAGAGCACGCGAGGAGATATCCGAGCGCGACGAGGCTCTGCTCAGTCTCTACGTCACCTATCGCTACGACGACAGACGCGAGCCGAGCGAGAAAGAGATCGATGAGATCAAGGAAAATTATTTTGAGGAAGTAAAATAACAGTACAGAAAGGAGACGCTATGCAATATCTGAGGTCATTTTCACTCGCGAGCGAGAGCGACGAGGTCGATTTTATGCTCTCGAAGGCATCATATCAGCTCGATATGGCGTGTTACTCGCAAAACAACGCGTACCCCTTTCATATTTTCCCCAAAAAGTCACTGAAAAAGCTCGAATTCGAGCCTATAACTATTTTCTACGGCAACAACGGCTCGGGCAAATCGACTGTGCTGAATATTATTGCCGAAAAGCTGAATATCCATCGAAGCGCGCCCTTTAACAACGCGCCTCTGCTTGATCACTATCTCGAGCTATGCTCCTACAAGCTCGCCGCAGGTGTTCCCTATCTTCCCGACGGCAGCGAGATCATCACAAGCGACGGTGTTTTCGATTTTCTGCTTGACATCCGCGCTATCAACGAGGGCATCGACCGCGAGAGGCAGTCGCTTTTTGAAGAATACACCGAGACCGTCCGAGACTCGCGCGAGAACGGCTGGCAGATGCGTGATCTTAGTGAATACGACGAGCTTTGTCGACGTATGGACGCGAGAAAAAAGACCAAGTCGCAGTACGTTGCCAAGCGTATGAGTGCAGGCAACGAGCTGCCACCAAAGTCAAATGGCGAGAGCGCATACCTCTATTTCACTCACAAAATACGTGAAAACGCGCTCTATATTCTCGACGAGCCCGAAAACAGTCTCTCGCCGAAACTTCAGCTTGAGCTTGCGAGCTTTCTAGAGGAAGCCGTGCGCTTCTACGGCTGTCAGCTCATAATCTCGACGCATTCTCCATTTATGCTCGCGCTGAAGGGTGCTAAAATATACGATCTCGATGCGTCTCCCGCAGAGGTGCGCCGATGGAGCGAGCTTGAGAACGTGAGAGCTTACTACGATCTTTTTGACAAAAGAAGAAAGGAATTTGAATAGATATGAAGAAAATTCAAGGACTTGAGCGCGGAATGGGCATCGGCGGTTGGCTGACCAACTACAAGCGCTTCAACGTATTGCCAAAGAACAGAAGACTTGTGATCACGGTCGGTGATATGGAGCATTTTGAGAGCTACATCACCGAGGATGATATAGCGTATATCGCCTCACTCGGACTCGACCATGTGCGTCTCGGCTTTGACCAGATCGTGCTTGAGGAGTCACCGTTTATTTACAGAGAAAAGATAGTTGAAATTCTCCATAATTTTGTCGATTGGTGCCACAAGTATTCCCTGCGCCCCGTGCTCAATATGCACAAGGCGGTCGGAAATTACTGCGACATACTCGAAGAGAGCGGACTTATGCAGACTCCCGCACTTCAGGAGCGTTTCATCGCGCTTTGGGTAATGCTGGAGGATGAATTTGCATCGGCGAATGACGTTGTATTCGAGCTTCTCAACGAGGTAGTCAGCGCGACGGCTGACGAGTGGAACTCGCTTGCGGAGCACACTCTGCGCGCTATAAGAGAGAAAAACTCCGAGCGTCTTGTCGTGATCGGCGGAATTGAATGGAACAATCCTCCCGGACTTGACACAGTCAGAGTTTATGACGACGAAAACGTGATATATACCTTCCACTCCTACGCGCCCTTTGAGTTTACGCATCAGCGCGGAGTTCTGCAGAAGGATCCACTCTACTACAACCGCGAGATGCCCTATCCCTGCGAGGATATAGAGCGTTACCGCGACTATCACAGAGTAGTCCACGGAAACGATAACGCGTATGCAAAGTACGAGCGTATGGACAAGGAATTTCTCTATGACGAGCTGGCACCCGTAAAGAGATTTATCGAGCGCAATCCCGACAAAATTCTCTGGTGCGGCGAGTTCGGCACGATCCGCCACGCGAAGACGGTATGGCGCGAGAATTGGATGCGCGATATGATCTCGATACTTAAGGAATGGGATATTCCCTATTGCGTATGGAACTACCTCTCAACTCCCAACGACGGCAACCGCTTCAGCCTCGTTGACGACGACAACCGCAGGATCGTGAGCGAGGAAATGGCTAAGATCATAAAGGGAGAATAAAGAAAAATCGCGGCAGTTTGCCGCGATTTTCGCTCAAAAAATATTTTAAAATTTTTCAAAAAAAGTATTGACAAAGCAAAAGCGTTGTGGTATAATATACAAGTCGTCAGGAAGACGAATGCTGGTATGGCTCAGTCGGTAGAGCACGTCATTGGTAATGACGAGGTCATCAGTTCGATTCTGATTACCAGCTCCAAAAGCACGTTTGTTTCGCAAGCGTGCTTTTTTATTTTCTCTCAGCACAAAAGAGGTTTGACTGCAGTCAAACCTCTTGTGTGCTTTAGTTAGTTAAGCTTTGCAAGTGCCGCAAGAACTCCGTCGAGATTTTCGCGGTATTTTGCGAGCTTAGCCTTCTCTCCCTCGACAACTGCCGCAGGAGCCTTGGCTACGAAGCCCTCGTTGGAAAGCTTCTTCTCTATTCTCTCGATCTCGCCGACGAGCTTCTTCTGCTCGCCCTCAAGTCTTGCTCTTTCCTTCTCGGTATCAACGATATCAGAAAGAGGCAGGAAGATAGTTGCCGAGTCGGTAACTATTCTTACCGCGTCGTCTGCCGAAAACGTGTCGTCGAAGCTCTCGCCGATCTCGACCTCGGAAGCAGATGCGAGTCTGCTGAAGAATATAGCGGTGCTCTCATTGAACGCATCGGTGTACTTGGTCGCGATATATACCTTAGCCTTGCGGGAAGGAGGAACGTTCATCTCGTTTCTTCTTGCGCGGATAGCCTTGATAGCGGTGATGGTCTTGTTCATCTTCTGCGCATCTGCCTCGAATACAAGGCAAGAGCAGAATTCGGGGTACTTCGCGATCATAACGCTCTCATCGGTGTGAGGAAGCGCCTGATATATTTCCTCGGTGATAAAAGGCATAAAGGGATGCAGGAGCTTGAGGATGCCCGTGAGAACGTATGCAAGAACGTTCTGTGCAACTGCGTTGCCCTCGCTCTCCTTGTCGTTGAGTCTGATCTTGCAGAGCTCGATATACCAATCGCAGAATACGTCCCAAGTGAAATCGTAGATAGAGGAAAGCGCAACGCCTACCTCGTACTTATCGAGTGCCGCGGGAACGCTTGCAGCGAGCTTATTGAACTCGTGGAGTATCCACTTATCCTCTGCCGCGAGCTTGTCGGCCTCGGGGAGCTTGATCTCGTCGATGGTGAGGTTCATACGAACAAATCTCGACGCGTTCCAGAGCTTGTTTGCAAAGTTTCTTGCCGCCTCGATCTTCTCGTCCGAGAAACGCATATCGTTTCCGGGACTGTTACCTGTTGCAAGCGCAAATCTGAGCGCGTCAGCACCATACTTATCGATGATCTCAAGCGGATCTATTCCGTTACCGAGCGACTTAGACATCTTTCTTCCCTGCGCGTCACGAACGAGTCCGTGGATAAATACCGTGCTGAAAGGCTTCTTGTCCATATGCTCGAGTCCCGAGAATATCATACGGGATACCCAGAAAGTAATTATATCGTATCCGGTTACGAGCACGCTTGTGGGATAGTACTTTGCAAGATCTGCAGTCTGCTCGGGCCAACCGAGAGTCGAGAAGGGCCAGAGTGCCGAGGAGAACCAGGTATCGAGCACGTCGTTGTCCTGATGTACCTTGCCGCCGCACTTGGGGCATACGGTGATATCTTCCTTAGCTACGGTCATCTCGCCGCAATCGTCGCAGTAGAACGCAGGAATTCTGTGTCCCCACCAGAGCTGACGGGAAATACACCAGTCAAGAATATTGTTCATCCAATTGAAGTAGTTCTTGGAAAATCTCTCGGGAACGAAGTTGATGTCGCCGTCCTCTACAGCCTTGATAGCAGGCTCAGCGAGAGGCTTCATCTTAACGAACCACTGATCCGAGGTAAGAGGCTCAACGGTAGTTCCGCAACGGTAGCAAACGCCTACGTTGTGGTCGTGAGGAACGGTCTTTACGAGATATCCCTCAGCCTCAAGATCTGCAACGAGAGCCTTGCGGCAAGCGTATCTGTCCATTCCCTCGTACTTGCCCGCATACGCGTTCATAGTAGCGTCATCGTTCATTACCTTGATCTGCTCGAGATCGTGTCTCTGACCAACGAGGAAGTCGTTGGGGTCGTGCGCGGGGGTGATCTTAACGCAACCCGTACCGAAGCCAATCTCAACGTAATCGTCAGCTATAACGGGGATCTCGCGGTTAACGATCGGAAGAATAAGAGTCTTACCGATGAGGTGCTTGGTTGCCTCGTCCTCGGGATTGACCGCAACCGCTGTGTCACCGAACATAGTCTCAGGACGCGTTGTAGCTACCTCAACGTAGCCGTCCTCACCCTTGATCGGGTACTTGATGTGCCAGAAATGACCGGGCTGATCCTTGTACTCTACCTCAGCGTCAGAGAGCGCGGTGAGACAGTGAGGACACCAGTTGATAATTCTGTGTCCACGGTAGATAAGTCCCTTGTCGTAGAGATTTACGAATACCTCGCGAACAGCCTTAGAGCAGCCCTCGTCCATTGTGAAACGCTCACGGCTCCAATCGCAAGACGCACCGAGCTTCTTGAGCTGGCTGATAATTCTGTTTCCGTACTTATGCTTCCAATCCCATACGCGCTCAAGGAACTTCTCTCTTCCGAGGTCGTATCTCGAGAGTCCCTCGTTAACACGGAGCTGCTCTTCTACCTTGATCTGAGTAGCAATACCTGCATGGTCGGTTCCGGGAACCCAGAGGGTGTTGAAGCCCTGCATTCTCTTGTAACGAACGAGGATGTCCTGAAGAGTCTCGTCAAGCGCGTGACCCATGTGGAGCTGTCCGGTTACATTGGGAGGCGGGATAACCACCGAGAAGGAGGGAGCGGGATCGTTTACGTCGGGCGTGAAATAGCCCTTGTCGCACCAATTCTGATATATTCTGTCCTCAAACTCGGAGGGCGAATATACCTTAGGCAATTCATTGTAAGAGTTCATAAAAAACCTCCATATATTGATCAAAAAATAAAAAACAAATAAAAAAGCGCACCACACCCATCAGGGCGTGAGCACGCGGTACCACCTGACTTAAGCCAATGCAAGCATCGGCTTATCTCTATCCTTTAACGCAGGGGACGGCAAGGGCTGGCGGAAAGATTCCCTCACCCAAGCGGCTCGTGGACGACTTCGAAAGAATTGCAACGCGGACTCGCACCAACCGCCCGCTCTCTGTGCATGCTCAAGGATCTACTACTTCCACTCAATGCCTTTTTCATATACATAACAAGAGAATTATATCACACATCAAAATCAAAGTCAAGAGTTAACGCAAAAAAATAAGATAAAAAAGAGAAATTTTTTATATTTTTTTCAAAAAAGCTATTGACAAACTGCACCGTCCGTGGTATAATAATCAAGCGCTTGCGAGAGCAAGTATGTGGCGGAGTAGCTCAGTTGGCTAGAGCAACCGGTTCATACCCGGTAGGTCATGGGTTCAAGTCCAATCTCCGCTACCATCGGCCCGTTGGTCAAGCGGCTAAGACACCGCCCTTTCACGGCGGTAACGGGAGTTCGATTCTCCCACGGGTCACCAAAAAGGAAACGTCCGAACAAAATTCGGACGTTTCCTTTTTTATTTCCTATTGGGAATTGAACGCACCAACGGTGCTAGTTCGCAGACGTTTTGCGGTTTTGTTGCAAACACAGTTTGCAACAAAACGACGACTTTA
Source organism: Clostridia bacterium (assembly GCA_017453285.1). Classification (GTDB taxonomy): domain Bacteria; phylum Bacillota; class Clostridia; order Oscillospirales; family CAG-272; genus HGM12713. Next base: position 16,070 of record JAFTKL010000021.1, read on the forward strand.
GCCGTCGAGCAAAACTCTGAGTTGAGCGAAGCGAAACATATTCTCCCACGGGTCACCAAACGTAACAAATCCGAACTATTTCGTAAATCGAAATTGGTTCGGATTTGTTTTTTACTATACTTATTCGAATTAAGATAATGCCGAGGATAACCATATGGTCGTCCTCGGCATTGTTTTTCTCAATCATCTTTTATGACGATTGACTGATCATCGCTTAACGAAATAACGCGATATTTACCTAAAGAGTTCAAGGTATCGTTAGAAAAGCTTTTTCCTGCCGAAGACCGCAAGGACAGCCAGAGCGCCGCATCCTGCCAGCGCAATTCCTGCCATGGAGCACGCAACCGTGGTGAGGGACTTGAGCTCGTCGGTCTTATCCTCAAGCTCTGTGTTCTTTTCCGCAAGCTCGCCGTTCTTCTCCTCCAGCGCCGCCTTGATTTCATCAAGATCCTTCTGAATTGCCTTGATCGCTTCGTCGAGTGCCGCATACGCTTCCTCGATCTTTGCGGTCATAGCCGCCTTGTCTGCCGCATCTGCCGCTTCAAGAGCAGCCTTTGCCGCATCAAGTGCCTTATTCAGATTGATGATCTTACCGTCAAGGGCTGTGTCGCCATCGGCGATCGCCTTACCAAGCTCTGCCTTTGCATCGTCGAGATTCTTCTGAACGGTCTTGATCGCTCCGTCGAGTGCCGCATCTGCCGCCTCGATCTTTGCGATCAGCTCTGCTTTAAGCGCTTCGTCTGCCGCGCCGTATGCGGAGATCGCATTTTCAAGCGCCTTGCCAAGATCGGCGATCTTACCGTCAAGGGCTGTGTCGCCGTCGGCGATCGCCTTACCAAGCTCTGCCTTTGCATCGTCGAGATTCTTCTGAACCTCTGCGATCTTTGTATTGAGTGCGCTCTCTGCCTCGGTGATCTTACCGTCGAGGGTCTCGTCACCTGCGGTAGCCGCCGCCTTTGCCGCCTCGATAGCCTTGTTCAGAGTGTCGATCGCCTCCGTAAGTGCGCTCGCATTGTTAAGGTCTGCTGTCTTGAGCTCCTCAACAGCCTTGTTGAGATTTGCCTGGACCTCTGCTACTTTACCCTCGAGTGCCTTGTCAGCCTCGTCGATCTTCGCGTCAAGCTCGTTCTTGAGAGCGGTGTCGGAGGTGGTAGCAAATGCCCTTGCATCCTCGATCGCCTTTTCGATCTTACCGATAGCCTTTTCAGCATCGGTAAGTCTCACGTCAAGAGCCGCGATCAGCTCGTTTGCCTTCTTGATATCTTCATCAAGCACAGCCTTCAAAGCCGCATCCTGAGTATCAGCATACGCTTCCGCCGCCTTGATGAGAGCCTTCAGCACGTCAACCGCCTTGTTCAGCGCATCGGTATTGGACTTGTCAGCCGCTTCAAGCTCGCCTACCGCCCCCTTGAGCGCCGCGGTATAAGCGTCGGTCACTTCCTGCTTTGCCGCCGCGATGGCATCCTCAACCGCCTTGTCGGTAGCGTAGGTGTTGTCAAGTGCGTCGATAAGGTCGGTGACCTTCTTGATCTCCGCCGCAAGCTCGGTGGGATCTATCTGCGCCGCGATCTTTGTTTCAAGCTCGCCTACCGCCTTGTTGAGTGCGTCGGTAATATCGTAGTAAACTGAATCAATAGCCACGTCGAGAGCTTCTATAGCCTTTGTAAGCGCGGAATCTTTGTTCGTCAGATCGGTAAGCTCCTCAAGTGCTTCGATAGCCTTGACAGCCTCCGCGATAGCGTCAGCGTTTGCCTTTACGTTGTTCACGTCAGCCGCGCCGACCTTTTCTTCAAGCTTTGTCACACGCTCGGTGAGCTTTTCTATAAGCTCGTTGAGCTTTTCGTC
>JAFTKL010000022.1 GCA_017453285.1 Clostridia bacterium
CCAAGAATATTCTGACCTCTGAAAAGCATCTGAAGCTTTGTATTTTTAACCTCTGCTCTTATTTTACGAAGTCTTTCCCAAGGGTCTTCATTAAGAAAACGCAAGCAAGAATCAAATGTTGCGCCGCCCCACGCTTCAAGCGAGTGGTAGCCTACTTTATCGAGGGCTGCGAGAATAGGCAGCATCTCCTCGGTCGTCATTCTCGTAGCGACAAGCGACTGATGCGAGTCGCGGAGAACTGTTTCTGTTATTTTTACCTGTGCCATTATACTAACCTCCGTTCAATTAAAACCAGGAAAGGAATACGCCTGCCGCAACTGCAGAACCGATAACGCCTGCAACGTTGGGGCCCATTGCGTGCATAAGAAGGAAGTTCGAGGGATCCTCCTTCTGACCGACCATCTGAGAAACTCTTGCCGCCCTAGGAACTGCGGACACGCCTGCAGAACCGATAAGGGGGTTGATCTTGCCTCCGGTGATCCAATTCATTATCTTTGCGGTGATAAGTCCGCCGCAGGTGGAAATGCAGAATGCTACGAGTCCGCAGCAGATGATAAGGATAGTCTCGAGTCTGAGGAAGTTTGCCGCACTTGCGGTAGCGCCTACCGAGATACCGAGGAATATCGTAACGATATTCATAAGCTCGTTCTGTGCGGTCTTGGAAAGTCTGTCGGTAACACCGCAAGCATTGAGGAGGTTACCGAACATAAGGCATCCTACAAGCGGAACTGCGTCGGGGATGATAAGACCGACGACGAATGTAACGACGATCGGAAAGAGGATCTTCTCGGTCTTGGATACGGGGCGAAGCGCGGTCATCTTGATCTGTCTTTCCTTCTTGGTCGTGAGCAACTTCATAAAGGGAGGCTGGATCATAGGAATGAGCGCCATGTAGCTATATGCCGCGATCGCGATAGCTCCGAGGAGCGCGGGAGCAAGCGTCTTAGTCACGAGAATTGCGGTAGGTCCGTCCGCACCACCGATGATACCGATGGCTGCTGCCTCCTCGGGAGAGAAAAATCCGGAGAGAAGCGCCGCGGAGAACGCAACGAATACACCAAGCTGTGCGCCTGCACCGATGAGCAAGCTCTTGGGGTTGGAGATAAGGGGGGAGAAGTCGGTCATCGCGCCGATACCGATAAAGATAAGGCAAGGATAGATACCGAGCTTAACGCCGAGATAAAGCAGGTCGAGAAGTCCTCCGTCGTGGAGCACCTGACCGTAGTTTACATCCTGGGCGATAAAAAAGTCCAGATGGAACATATTCGCACCGGGAAGGTTTGTCAAAAGCATACCAATTGCTATAGGCAAAAGGAGCAGCGGCTCAAATTTCTTTACGATAGCAAGATATACAAGAACAAACGATATAAGGAACATTACAGCAGTCTGCCACCAGAGCGGGTCGGCGAACAGCTTTGCTATACCTGTCGTATTGAGAAAATTTTGTATCGCTTCAAGCATCTCTTACTGTTTTCCTTTCAATAAATTTTGTAAATTCAAGCAAGTGAAAATCAGTTGAGAGTTACGAGAAGTGCGTCGGTCTCAACGGTTGCACCCTGAGCTACCTCAACGCTTGCAACAACACCGTCCTGGGGAGCGCAGATGTCGTTCTCCATCTTCATAGCCTCGAGAACGATAAGAACGTCGCCCTTCTTTACGGATGCGCCAACCTTGCAGTTGACCTTCATGATGTTTCCGGGCATAGGAGCCTTAACGCTTACAGCGCCTGCTGCGCCGCTTGCCTTAGGAGCTGCGGGAGCTGCCTTGGGAGCTGCAGGAGCAGCTGCAGGAGCGGGAGCTGCTGCGGGAGCAGCAACGGGAGCGGCAACGGGAGCGGCTACAGCTGCGCCTGCGCCAACCTCTTCAACTTCAACAGTATAGGTAACACCGTTTACGGTAATGTTATAAGTTTTCATTTTTAATACCTCAAACCTTTCAAATTAGTTAAATTATTTGGAATTCCACGCCTTACCGCCGTTTGCTCTGCGGAAGGATACTACTCTGAAGCCGCCGGGAGCGACCTCGTTGCCAAGCGATGCCTCATAAGCGGCGATCGCAGCAGTGAGAACTGCTATAAGCTCTGCGTCATCAGTTACCGCAGGAGCTACCACGGGTTCGGGCACTACCACGGGCTCTGCCTTGGGAGCTGCGGGTGCAGGCTTTGCTTTCTTCTTCTCGGGCTTTGCGAAGATCAGCTTGAAGATCGCAAGCACACCCCAGAGAATAGCAAGCACTGCAAATATCATTCCCATACCAAGCAGAGTCATCTGTCCTGCAAGAGCGAGTCTCTCGGGAGAAAAAGCTCCACCAAGATCGGACAGTGCCTTAGCTGTTAAACTCAACATAATCTTATACCTCCGTTATTAGAGGGGCATATTTGCGTGACGGCGAGTGGGTGTTCCCTCTGCCTTGGACGCAAGCATGGAAAGAGCTGCGCAAACTCTTGCGCGGAGCTCTGCAGGCTCAACGATATCGTCGATCTCGCCGCAGTCGCAAGCCTCAGCCGCAGACGCGCACTTTTCCTTCCACTCCTTCTCGAGCTCCTCGCGGCTCTGCTCGCCGACCTTGGAGTTCCAGACGAATGCAACAGATGCCTCAGGAGAGAGAACGCTGATGCAAGCGGTGGGGAGTGCGAGTGCCATATCCGCGCCAACAGACTTAGATCCGAGGAGCGTGAATGCCGCGCCATATGCCTTGCCTACTACAACGGTAAGCTTAGCGTTGCTCGACGAGGTGTAAGCGTAAGCGAGCTTTGCAAGCTCGGATGCGTAAGCTGCACCCTCAGCCTCAAGGCTTACGTCAAGTCCCTCGCTGTCAACGAGAGTGAGTACGGGAAGAGCGAAGCTGTCGCAGAAGCTTACGAGCTTGGAGATAGCTCTTGCCGACTTGATATCAAGAATTCCCTTATTCTCAGGGTTCGAAGCAACAACACCTGCGGTGATGCCGCCGAAAGAAGCAAAGCCGAGAACTACGTTCTTTGCGTAGTCTGCGTATACTCTTGTAAACGCGCCGTTATCAGCGAGAGTTGCAACGAGCTCGTCTGCCTTGTAGCTCTCTGCGTCAACTGCGACCGCTCTGTTCATATCGTCGCCGTTCTCAGCGAATGCGCCGCTTGCATTGTTAGCGGGGAGAAGAGCAACGAGCTTTCTTGCATATGCGAAAGCCTCTGCCTCGTCCTTTGCGTTATAAGCCGAAAGACCGTTCTGTGCAGCGAAATCTGCCGAACCTGCCTCCTTGCCGATAACGAAGGGAGAGTTAACAAAGAGCTTGGAAGTATCCTTTACAGTGATGGTCAGATCGAACATAGAAGCAACTACTGCGGAAGAACCGCCGCAAACTCCGTCGATAACCGCGATCTGAGGAATAACGCCCGAAGCGTCAGAAACACACTTCATAAATTTGCCGTATGCGGCGAGTGCAGCCGCTCCGTCGTAGATAACAGCTCCTGCGCTGTCAAACACACCGATAACCGGTGCGCCGTTCTTTACTGCGAGTGCGTAAAGATTTGCGATCTTCTTCGCGTGGCGCTCTCCGAACGCGCCCTTGGTTCTGCCGCTGTCCTGTACGAATGCGAAAGCAAGCTCACCGTTCACTGCTCCGTAGCCGCAAAGGACACCTTCAAAGTCGGTCTCGCTGCCCGATCTCTTCGTATATGCGCCAAGCTCCACAAAGGTGCCAGCATCGAAGATAGACTCGAGCTTAGTCTTGGACTGACCGTAGATCTTTTCGTCAATCTGTGCCATAATGTGCCTCCATTTCAACATTTAAGAGTATTTTTGGTCATATTTTTTCAATCTACCACATTACCCCAATTTTAATACAATTTTATCACAATCCGAACACTTTTGCAAGCAATTGAGGAAAATAGATTTGTTAATTTTATATGAACGTGAATTTTTTATCATACTTTTCCCTCTCTTCTCAGTATTTCCACATATTCTCATATTAAAACAAATATATTTGTACAAACAGAACTTTATTGTGAGGTAAGATATGAAAAAAAGAAATCTGAAACACCATCAGGAAAAGCCGCCCGCGCTCAAGCTGATCATCACTTCTCTCTACGCGTCTGTGTGCGGCATTCTCTGCTTTTTTGCGCTCATTCTGCTACTCAGCGGCATCTGTATGCTCGCGGGCGACGTGCACTCCCTGATTTTCCCCGCATCTCTCGCGGCGATATATCTCTCGAGCTTTGCCGCAGGATTTTCTGCCGTGCTTTTTAACAGAGCCGAGACGCGCGCCCTCACCTCTCTGCTCGGAGGCATTGGCTTTACTCTCCTGCTTTTTTTGGTGCTTCTGCCCTTCTCTGATGGCGGTGAGAAAGTGAATATTCTGCTCAAATTCATCGGCATCCCGCTCTCTCTTCTCGGCGGATATTGCGCACCGAAGCAGAGCTCGCGAAAAAGGCGACGTAAATAGCGATTTTATTAAAATTTTCGACAAAATCTTTTAAAAATCTCTTGCATTTTAGTTAATAATATGATACCATATAATAAATGGTAGAGGTGCAGAAAGAATGAGTAGATCGAGAAGGCGGACGGTTCCGTCGGTCGAAGGGTCTTTTTGCCGAAGTCGCAACCGAAAACCGTTTTGCTTGCGGCTGGTACATACGCAGAATATGCCTTGTACTGTCACATTCGTGGAGCGCTATCTTTATTATACGGTATTTCCGTATATCGCAGGCGCTCGCCTGCGTTTTTTGTTTTGTTCCTCAAAAATAAAAATAAAAACAAAAGAATTTTAAAGGAGAAAATTTATGGAAGGTACTTTATGGGCTTTCTTGCCTGCGGTCATCGCCATAGTTCTCGCTCTCGTTACCAAGCAGGTGTACATTTCACTGTTCTTCGGTATTTTCGTGGGCGCTATGATGTATGCAGGCGGCAATCCGCTTAAAGCGTTATTCACTCTCTATCAGGTAATGAGCGAAAAGGTCGGCGGCAACACGCCTATCATTGTTTTCCTCGTTGTACTTGGTATCCTCGTCGTGCTTATGCAGAAGTCGGGCGGCGCAAAGGCGTACGGCGACTGGGCAGGTAAGAAGATCAAATCCAAGGGCGGCGCACTCGCGGCAACTGCTGGTCTTGGATGCCTCATCTTCGTTGACGACTACTTCAACTGCCTCACCGTCGGTTCTGTAATGCGTCCCGTTACCGACAAGTTCAAGATCTCAAGAGCAAAGCTTGCGTACATCATCGACGCGACCGCTGCTCCCGTCTGCATCATCGCCCCCATCTCGAGCTGGGCAGCTGCAGTTGCAGGCGAGCTTGAGGGCGACGGTCTGATGGTATTCATCAGCACCATTCCCTTCAACGTTTACGCACTTCTCACTCTCGTTATGGTATTTGCTCTCTGCTTCTTCAAGTTCGACTTCGGCAAGATGAAGAAGAACGACTACATCGCAGAGACCACCGGCGATCTTCACGCAGGCGAGGCTACCAACGATGAAAAGACCGAAGAGATCAAGGCTAACCCCAGAGGAAAGGTTCAGCACCTCCTCATCCCCGTTATCGTTCTCATCGTTTGCTGCATCGGTGGTATGCTCTTCACAGGCTTCTACTACAACTGGGATACAGGTCTTATCGACACCGAGCTTCAATCTGCTAACTTCATCGAGGCATTCTCGAACTGTGACGCAGGTCTCTCGCTCGCTATCGGTTCTACCGTTGCACTCTTCATTATCGCTATCTACTATATGATCACCCGCACCGTCTCCTTCAAGGAGATCACCGGTAGCTTCACAGAGGGATTTAAGGCTATGGTTCCTGCTATCCTTATCCTCACTTTCGCTTGGTCTATCTCGGGTATCATGGGTGCTAAGGGCGGTTACCTCGATGCTCAGTCGTTTGTCGAGACCAACCTTGCGAACTCCAACTTCCCGCAGTTCCTCTTCCCCGCTATCTTCTTCATCCTTGCCGGTGTTATCGCGTTTTCTACCGGTACGTCCTGGGGTACGTTCGGCGTTCTCGTTCCGATCGCAGTTACCATCCTCGGCGGCAGCGGAACACTCACACTCATCACCGTTTCTGCCTGCCTTGGCGGTGCAGTTTACGGCGACCACGTATCTCCCATCTCGGATACCACCATTCTCGCGTCTGCAGGTGCTGAGTGCAACCACGTTGACCACGTAAACACCCAGCTCCCCTACGCTTCTGTAGTTGCTATCATCGCGGCTATCTCGTACGTTATCGCAGGTCTTTGTGCAACTATGGGCGGAGTTCTCAGCGCAGTTATTATGTGGACTGTTGCTCTCGTTCTCTTCGCTATCTTTGTTGTCGTCGTCAAGATGATAAACAAGAAGAAAGCGTAAGCATCTAAAAACTAACTAAATAGAACAAAACCCCGACGCGCAAGCGTCGGGGTTTTGTTGTTTTGTTATTTAGAAATAACGTCTTTAACGACCGTGAAAAATCTTTCGAAGGACGCGACGTTGAGAGCCTCGTCGGGAGAGTGGAGATCGAGCACCACGGGGCCGCAGGAGATGATGTCAAGTCCCGGCAACTTCTCGCTGATAATTCCGCACTCGAGACCTGCGTGGATGGTGAGGATCTCGGGCTCTTTTCCGTAGAGCTTTCTGTAGCTCTCGGCATAGCTCTCGCGGATCGCGGAATTCTCTGCGAAGCTCCAACCGGGATAGCGGCTGTGAACTACGTGGCGCATACCGAGATGCTTTGCGTACGCGTTGAGCTGAGCGGTCGAAATATCCATTCTCGAGAGCTCGGGAGCGCGCGAGAAGAAGATAATTCTCACCAACGAGAGATCGCCCTCAGCCTCGATAACACCGAGGTTGCGCGAGAACTCAACGAGTCCCGGGATACTGTTATTCATAGCAAAAATGCCGTTCTGCGCCGTGCCAAGCAGGAAGAAGAGCTTCTCGCTCCACTCAAGGCTCATCACGCGAGAGACGGGAGCGGCAGGCTCGATCGAGAGCGCAAAACCGTCGTCATCGTGGCAAAGCTCGCTTCTGATGATCTCGGCGAGTGCTTTTGCATCGCTCTCAAACGCGCTTGCATCCTTGATCGCGACAGTCGCCTGCGCCTCGCGAGGAATTGCGTTGTCCTTGCTGCCGCCGCTGATGGTGGCAACTCTGATTTCGTATTTTTCGGAAAGCGCAAGCAGAACTCTGCCGAGCAGCTTGTTCGCGTTGGCTCTGTTTCGGTTGATGTCCTCACCCGAATGACCGCCCGCAAGTCCGCGGATAGAGAGTGTAACGAGCTCGAGCCCGTCGCAGACTTCGGTGTCAGGCGTAAACTCGATCGCCGAGCGCTCGCCGCCCGCACAGCCTGCGATGATCTGCGACTCGTCCGCGCTGTCCATATTTATCATTCTCGTCGCACTGACGTGGCTGTAGTCAAAGTTGGTCGCGCCCTCAAGTCCGACCTCCTCGCTGACTGTAAAGAGGCACTCAAGCGCGGGATGCGAGGGGATATTTCCCTCCGCGCCGTCGAGAATATAAAGCATAGCCGCGACCGCAACGCCGTTGTCAGCGCCGAGCGTAGTTCCTTCAGCTCTTATCCAGCCGTCCTTTTCATAGAGCTTGATGCCCTCGTTCATAAAGTCGTGCTCAACGTCCGAGTTCTTCTCGCAGACCATATCGGTGTGGCCCTGAAGAAGAATTGCATCCTCGCCCTCGCGGCCCTCTGTCGCGGGGAGCTTGATGAGCACGTTGTGAAGAGAGTCGCGGTAGCAGTCAAGTCCGCGCTCCTTTGCGAAAGCGCAAAGATAATCGGCTATTCTCTCCTCGTGGAAGGAAGGGCGCGGTATCGCCGAGATAGCCTCGAAATATTTCATAAGTCCGGGATATGCAAAATGATTTACCATAATAAAACCTCTTTATATTTTTAGGGCGCCTTTCAGCGCCCTTATATTTTTACTTCAATCCTCTGAAGCGTGAAAGGTCGATCGCGCCCTCGGGCATACCGTTCAGCATATTGAGAACTCTGCCCGTGCCGAGAGCCACGCACTTGGTGGGATCCTTGGCAAGTCTCGTCTTTATGCCCGTAACATCCTCGATAAGTTTGTCGAGTCCTTGCAACAGACTTCCGCCTCCCGCAAGAATGATGCCGTTTTTAAGTATATCTCCCACAAGCTCGGG
>JAFTKL010000023.1 GCA_017453285.1 Clostridia bacterium
ATTCACACACCAACGAGTAGGCAAGGCTTTGCATAATCTTATAATCGCGCGGGAATTTTTTGTTTGCTTCGCGGAGAAGCTCTGTACGTTCAGTGCCTTTCCCTTGATTGCCCAATTCAGCCGCATCGCTCAAATATTTCTTTATTTCCTCATTGTTCTTCTCGATATCGATTCCGAGCAAAACATCCGAAGAAACGTCAAAGATATGACAGATCGCGGGAAGCTGAGATATATCGGGAGACGTCCTGTCACACTCCCATTGAGAAATAGCTCGCGAGGTGATACCGAGATACTCGGCAAGCTGTTCTTGCGTGATATCTTTCTCACGGCGCAGACGCTTGATAGTAGAGCCAATAGACATATTTTTGTCCTCCAAGTGATTATTCAAAAGCGCTTTCGTGATTTTATTATAACATATTTCAAAAGCCATTCAACGAAGTATTTATTGAATCAAAGTATAGTTTTACTTTGATTTTCAAAGATATTATATCATATATCTTTCAATAAGGCAAGAAAAAAGACACGCGAGCGTGTCTTTTTAAGGTAACTTTTTTAATTGATTGACTCTTTGAATTTATTCCACTTACGGCAAGAGAGGATGCACAGAAGCGTGCTGAGTGCCGAGAGCACGGTCCAGAAAAGCACCGCCATATTCCAGCCGAACTCGCCTGCGACGAGGGCGACGGCATACGGTGAGAGCGCGCCGCCGATATACGTCACGGCATTAAGCACTCCGACTATTCCGCTGACTCGTCCGACCTTCTTGAACGCGCCCGGAATTCGCGTGATAAATATATGATTTACCGCGTGCATACATCCTGTGATCAGCGCCATAAGAACAACTATGACAAAGAAAGTAAAGGAATTGACGTGGTCAAGCAAAAGCACGATAAGTGCCGCGGAAAGCGTGCAGATGCCGTAAAAGAACGCGGAGCTCTTTCCGTCAGAGCCGATGCGTGCGCAGATCTTCTTTGCGAATATGACCGTAACTATGCAGAACACGGGCAGTATCGCGGTGGTAAGGATCGAGATGACGGTTTCAAGACCGCCGACCTCGGCAATAAAGTCGGGCATCCACGCGGTAATTCCGTCGCGGAGCAACCCGTGAATGATGACGGGGAGAATGAGGATATAAAGCCCCGATCTGAATATTATGCCGATAAAGGACTCCGAGCTCTTTTGTTCGCTCTCGCTCTTCTCTTCTGAAGTGGATACACTTTCCTCAGCGGAGCTACAAAGCTTCGGTGTGATCAAGAGCCACGCGGCAAGCGTGATAATTCCCAGTGCTACGGGCAGATAGAACGCGAGTCGCCAATTGTTATCAAAGAGATGCAGACAGAGCGGAATGACAAGATAGGTCAGCACGGTCGCGATCTGCGAGGAGTTTGACACCCACACACACGTGTCGATATATCCCTTCTCATCGTAATTCGCCGCAATTATTCTACCAAGCGGCGGGCGGATGAGAGCCTGAAAGAAGCCGTTCACACCCCAGACGAGTGCCATAATATATACCGACGGGTAAAGCAGGGGCATCAGCAGATTGCAGACCACCGCGCCGCCAAGACCGATGCCGACGAGCGCGATCGGGTGGAATTTATCGCCCAAAAATCCGCTTACGAACTGACCGAGTCCGTAGGTGACAGATGCCGCGGAGATGGCTATTCCAAGCTCTAAGAGAAGCTCGGGATGCGTTAGGGCAAGCTCGTCCGCGATCGCAAGGCGCACCGCCGCGTAGTTTATTCGCGTGATATAGCTTGTAAAATACGCAAAACAGCATAGAAATCCGAGAAAGCGCAGCTTTGCTTTTGCTTTGCCTATTGATTTATCCACGCGATCACCCCTTTCAGAAGTACATAGGTGATTATATCACAGATCGCGCAAAAATTCAAGTATTTCCCAAAAATTTAAGAAGCGTTCCCTCTTTTTTCTCTCCATTTCCAATAGTCGAAATGCGCGCGGCAATATCGGTTGAACTGTGTCGTGCCGTAGCTTATTCCGCAGTATTCGTCCTCTCCGAGAAGATTATTGAAATAGGGCAAGGACGGCGAGGTCTCGGGAAGCACGTCGTCGGGCAGCTCGCGCCACACGTACTGTGCGTCGCTGATATAAATTTCGATTGGGAAACTGCGCTCGACATTGATCATTCCGATATATTCGACGTCCGCCGCGTAGCACCACTCGCTCGCGACACCGCCCTCAGCTCTGTCGTACGGCACGAGCACATGGCAGTCGCACTTCTCGCTCGGCTCTGTTCCAAGCACAAAATACCCCTGCTCGCTCCTGTCTCCCCTCGCGTCGCGCCTGCAAGCCTCGCCCACAAGCTTGCCCGAGTCCTTGCAATACTCGAACAGCCCGATATTCTCGCTCGTCGGTATCGCTGCTCGTTCGCCGCGTGCTGAATATATCTTGTCGACTCTGCTCATTATCTCGTCCCATATACGCACGCATATGCCGCTCGTCGAGCTGTCGAGCTCTTTTGGGTATTCATAGCCGTACCATACGCCGCCAATGCAATACGGCGTGTAACCGATATACCATCGGTCAAAGTTCTTTTGCGTAGTTCCCGTCTTGCCCGCGCATTCAACGATTTTCTTGAGTGTCAGCGCGCTCGCAGTACCACTCTCAACTACGTTTTTGAGCATTTCGTGCATTATCGCGGCAGACTCCTCGCTTATCACCGCCTCGCCGTGATATTTGTTTTCAAGTATCACGTTGCCAAGCGAGTCTGTGACCTTGTAATAGCTCCGCGAGCCGTTGTATATTCCGCCGCTCGCAAATATCGAATACGCCGCGCTGATCTCTCGCACGCTGACTCCGTAATTGAACTGTCCGAGAGCCAGAGCCGCGTAGTCAATATCACTTATCACCCGCCCGTCGTCAAGCACGCGCTCGTCGATCAGGCTTTTCATCCCGAGCTTATTATAAAGAAAATCAAACGACCTCTCAAGTCCAAGATCCTCAAGCACACGCACGGTCACGGTGTTTACCGAGTGCTCGATCGCGTAGTTTATATTCGTCAGTCCACGATATACACCGTTTGCGTTCTTCGGCCAAGCCTTAGGCTCGCTTGCGTTGCCAAAATTTATCGGTACGTCGTCGTAGACTGTCGACCAGGTAATGATACCTGCGTCAAGCGCGGGCGCATAGACCGATAGCGGCTTGATGACCGAGCCTGCCGGGCGCACGGTCGAGGTCGCAAAGTTCTGCAATCGGTTCGCGCTCTTCTCGCCTATCGCACCCGCGACGGCAAGAACGTCGCCGTTCTGCGTGTCGATCAGTATTATCGCGGACTGTTGCCCGTCGCTTCCGTCAACGCCACCGAAGTTAGATGCGTTTGCATAATATTTCTCAACGAGAAGCTGAAGCTGATAGTCCATCGCCGTGTAGATCTTAAGCCCACCGCGGTATATCGCCATATTAGCCATCGCGCGCGTGTAGCCCTTCTCTGCCATGAGGTCGCGTATAACGTCCTCAAGCACCATATCAACGTACCAGAGGTTGATCGAGGACGCGCCGTCGCTTCTGATATTCAGCGCAAGGCTCTCTTTCTTCGCGCTTTCGTATTGATCGCTCTCGATATACCCCTGCTCGTACATCTGCGAGAGTATCAGCAGAGCTCTCTCACGGTTATTCTCAGGATTTCTGCGAGGATCGTAATAGGACGGATTGTTGGTTATCGCGGCAATACTCGCGCACTCGAAGAGCGTCAGCTCGTCAAGAGACTTTGAAAAATAATAATCCGCCGCCGCGCCTACACCGTAGCAACCGTTTGAGAGATTGATGATATTCAGGTAATTCTGCAGTATCTCGCTCTTGCTCATCTTCCGCTCGAGATCAAGTGCCCAGAGTATCTCCTGGATCTTGCGCTCAAGCGTGTATTCGTCGCGCTCGGTCACGTTTTTGATAAGCTGCTGAGTTATAGTCGAGCCACCGAAGCTACCGTCAAAGCGCAGAATATAGTTTAGCGCCGCGCCAATCGTTCTTTTCCAGTCGACTCCGCTGTGCTCAAAAAATCGCTTATCCTCGATAGAGACGAACGCGTTGATAAGATCGGGCGGTATCTCGCTGTAATCGACGGGCAAACTACGGTATCCGCCGAAAAGTTCCTCTGTCTCAAGCTCGGTCGCATCAGCCGCTCTGCTCGCTCCGTCGCTTTCGTAATAATATATCTTTGACGCGCTGTTCTCGCGTAGAAGATCGAATATCCCTTCGTCAAGCTCGCGCTCGGTGATCGACGAAACGTATATTCCGAGCGCAATTCCCACGAGCGTCAGAATGACCACAAGCGTGATAATTATTATCAGAAAGCTGTTTCTCAATCTTTTTACAAAAGTCCTCTTTGACATAAAAAACCCCGATATTTTACGTATTTTCAAGATTATTCTTTCTCAAAATACGCAATATAATCGGGGTTTTTGAATTTTTATTACTTTGCCACCACGTTTTCTCTGCCGAGCAGCTCGCAAAGCTCGGAGTAGATATACTCGCTGTAGGTAATTCCGTGAGAGTACGGGATATATTTCGCGTTTGAGGTGTCGTAGAAGATGACAGGCGTGCCGCCGTCAAAGATGTCTACGAGGTTCTTTGCTTTCTTGTATTCACGCGAATCAAGGTCCGGCACGCGCAAATAAAGCTTACTTATCTCTCGAGGCGCGGAGTTCTCTCTTCTCTGCTCCTGCGGCTTTTCTGTCGGTTTCTCGGCAATCGTCTGAACAGTGGTCTCTTTGTAGTCCGAGTTCTCGACAAGATCGATGATGCGGCTCACGAGCAGTTTAGGATCCTCGTCCTCGCGGATAGAGATATTTCCGTCGATGCAAAGCGCGTGATCCTCGGCGATCCTTTGCGCGTTTCTCTCATACTGCGCAGGAAATGCGAGACATTCGATCTCTCCGTACTTATCTTCAACGTTGAAGAACGCCATCTTTTCGTTCTTCTTCGTGGTCTTAACCGTTACCGAGGTGACTATTCCCACGATGCGTGCGCTTTCCCTGTCGGTAAGCGCGTCGGGATCGAGCAGCTCGGAGATCTTCTTAGCACCAAGCTTCTCCACGTGCTTTGAGTAGCTATCAAGCAGGTTGCCCGAGAAGCACATTCCCGCGACCTCCTTCTCCATTCTCAGCTTTTCCTTTGCGCTGACCTCTGGGAGCGTGGGATATTTGAACTTAGGCGTGACGTCGCTGACTACGATCACGTTTGAGAACATATCAAGCTGACCTGAGAGATTGTTGCGGTTCTTCTGCTGAGCGGTATCGATCAGACTCTCGTAGGATGCAAGAAGCTGACTGCGGTAAACACCGAAGCTGTCGAACGCGCCCACCTTGATAAGCGACTCGACCATTCTCTTGTTCATATCGTACTGCGACATACGCGATATGAAATTCTCGAAATCGGCAAATCTTCCGCCCACCTGTCGCTCGCGCAGGATATTCTCAATAAACTGCTGACCTACGTTCTTGAGTGCAAGAAGTCCGAAGATTATATTCTCGCCGTTCGGGTAAAACAGCATTCTGCTCTCGTTTATATCGGGCGCTAACACCTTTATGCGATAGCGCGAGCACTCGCCGATATACTCGGCAAGCTTGGTCATATTTCCGAGCACCGACGTTATCAGCGCCGCCATATATTCGCAAGGATAGTGCGCCTTGAGGTAAGCGGTTCGATAAGATATGAGCGCGTATGCGGCGGCGTGGCTCTTATTGAATGCGTAGTTTGCAAAGGACGCCATATCGTCAAAGAGCTTCTCTGCAACACCTCTTTCAATTCCGTTCTTCTCAGCTCCGTCAAGAAAGCTCTCCTTCTCCGAGCGCAGAACGTCGCCTTTCTTTTTGGAAATAGAACGGCGCACGACGTCCGCGTGTCCGTAGGTATATCCCGCGATCGAGCGGAATATGCTCATAACCTGCTCCTGATACACGATACAGCCGTAGGTCGAGCTGAGTATAGGCTCAAGCAACGGATGCGCATAGCTTACCTTATCCGCGCCGTGTCTTGACTCGATGTACTGAGGAATGGAATCCATCGGTCCGGGGCGGTAGAGCGCGATAGCCGCGATTATATCCTCAAAGCGATCGGGCGAAAGCTCGGTGAGCATCTGTCTCATTCCACCCGACTCAAGCTGAAATACGCCTGCGGTATTGCCTGCGGAAACGAGCTTATAAGTCTCTGTGTCGTCAAGCGGAATGGAATTTATATCGAAGTCCGGTCTTCTCTCTTTTATCGATCTGCACGCGTCGTCGATTATCGTCAGATATCGGAGCGCCAGAAAGTCAAACTTGAGCAGTCCGAGCATCGCCACGGTATCCATATCAAACTGCGTAACGATAGCTCCGTTGCTCGTGGCGAGCGGCAGATACTCGGTAATCGGTCTGTCGCTGACCACTATTCCCGCCGCGTGTATGGTTATATTTCTCGGCATTCCCTCAAGCTCGCGCGCCGTATCGATAAGCTTCTTGATCTGCGGCGAGCTCTGATAAAGGCTCTTCATATCGGGAAGTGCGAGCGCATCGTCGAGCGTTATCGACGGATCGCGCGGAATTGCCTTTGCAACCACGTCAACGTCAGCGTAGGACATACCCATAACTCTGCCGACGTCGCGCACTACAGCCTTCGCGCCGAGCGTACCGAAAGCAATGATCTGTGAGACGTGATCCTCGCCGTATTTATCGAACATATATTTTATGACCTCGTCGCGTCGATTATAGCAGAAATCGACGTCGATATCGGGCATACTGACTCTCTCAGGGTTGAGGAAACGCTCGAAGAGC
Source organism: Clostridia bacterium (assembly GCA_017453285.1). GTDB lineage: Bacteria > Bacillota > Clostridia > Oscillospirales > CAG-272 > HGM12713. Next base: position 6,768 of record JAFTKL010000023.1, read on the forward strand.
AGATCAAATCTGATGGGATCTATATCGGTAATGCCGATAAGATAAGCAACCAGGCTTCCCGCGCCCGAGCCTCTTCCCGGCCCTACGGGAATATCGTTTCGGTGAGCGAAATTAACGTAATCCCAGACTATCAAAAAATAGTCGGAATATCCCATACTGTCGATAACACCAAGCTCGTACTCAATGCGGTCAAGATAGGTCTGCTCGTCACCGCGGTATACGATATTCTTCTCGCGTAGTCTGCGCTCAAGGCCCTCAAACGTGAGTCTGCGCAGATACTCAGCCGCGCCAAGTCCCGCGGGTGTCGGGTATTTCGGGAGCTTGTAGCCCTCAAACGAGAACTCGAGCTCGCATCTGTCGGCGATGCGCTGAGTGTTCTCCATCGCGCCCTCGTACTTGCCGAAAAGCACACGCATCTCCTCAGTCGTTTTGTAATAAAACTCGTCGGTCTCAAATCCCACGGGTCTGCCGTCGAGTATCGAGGTGTTCGTCTGTATGCACATCAGCACCGCCTGCGTGTGCGCGTTCTCGCGACGAAGATAGTGGCAGTCGTTTGTCGCAACGAGCGGGAGCCCACAATCGTCGGCAAGCCGTACGAGCTCGGGCAGTATCTGATGCTGATCCTGCAAACCGTGATCCTGGAGTTCGATATAGAAATTATCCTTACCAAAGATATCCGCAAGTTCTCTTGCCGCGTCGCATGCCTCGGCATACTCTCCCTTAAGGAGCAAGGACGGAACTCTACCCGCAAGACAGGCAGAAAGCGCGATAAGTCCCTCGGAATGCTCGCGCAAAAGATCAAGGTCGACTCTCGGCTTTGAGTAAAATCCCTCGGTAAAGCCCTTGGAGACCATATACATAAGGTTCTTATATCCCGTCTCGTTCTTGCAGAGCAAGACGAGATGGTTATATTTCGAGGAATCGCGGCTGATGCCTCTCTCAAAGCGCGAGGATGCGGCGACGTAGACCTCACAGCCGATGATCGGCTTTATTCCCTGCTTCTTGCACTCGTTGTAAAATGCAATAACGCCGTACATAACGCCGTGGTCGGTAAGCGCGACCGCATTATGCCCGCATTCCTTAGCACGCGCGGGAATATCCTTGATCCTGCACGCGCCGTCAAGCAGACTGTATTCACTGTGTAAATGAAGATGTACGAATCCGGACATTCCTTTCCTCCAAAAATTTTATTCGTCAGTAGACCTATCGTCGCGTCTGAACGCGATAAACGCGCCCATTCCAAGCACACCAGAAGCAACTATGATAGCAACTGCCATAGCGAGATTTGCAATAAGCTGATCATCCTTACCTGTCTCTTCGGGGTTTCTTATCTTATCTCTTTCCTTTATGATCAGATCGCGAAGCTGAGACGAGGAATACACGTCACTATGTCCCCGTACGTCGTAGAGACAGAAGCTACATTCGCTCGCACTTCCGTCAAGATTGCGCACAGAGACTCTTATTGAGGATATCTCGTTCGCCTTGACAAACTTCGAGATATCGAGTGAAATATCAGCAGGCGTGTCACCCTCGACAATGGCACTGCTTTCGTACCTACCCAAAGCATTCTCAAGAGTGAACCTCACCTCGTACAGAGAACTCTCACTCGCATCTGAAACGTGAAATCTCATCTGAAGCTTTGGCGTATAGATCATATTTTCGGGATAATCGTAAACGTATAAAAGCTCACTGCTCTTCGTGCTTCCGCTAAGCACAAGATCTGCGAGTAAGGACTTATTTGCGTCCTCTCTGTAGTCTATCCTTATGTTGCGGCAACCTACTCCTGCATACCAATTCTCAATGAGGCTCGACTGCGAAAAATCAAAGTACAGGAAGCTTCCTCTTGACGAGCCAGAGATGCTTTGCATAGGATCTGAGGTGTAATACTGCTTTATTCCACATTCGGATATAACGCTTGAGCGGAATATATCGCTAAAGGATGATCTGCCAAAAAAGCTTGCGAGACTCTTTGTCACATCTAATGTATCCTTAGTGTCTATATGCTTCATAACGTAAGTGACATCACCAAAGTTTTGATTTGCGCTTCGTCCGACGCTGTCAATTGCAAAGCACGAGATGTGCTTATCACTAAGCAACGCATAATAAGAATAAACGTATGCTGCCGCAAGTGCATTTCCTCGCAAAGATTTTTCGGGAGTCCAGGAAAAGATATACTTATCGGGACAGCTGGTATATTTTCCGCCAAGATTGTCAAGATAGCTCGAAAAGCTCTGCTGTGCGCCTGCGGATATTCTGCCCTCCGAATCTACGTATTTAAGATCGACCCCCTCGCTTGCGCTATAGTTGGTTATGCCGAGCGGTGTTGCCGCAACGTCAAGCACAAATGAACAATTGAGGCCGGCATAAAAGCTGTTGTCAAAATACGATAGAAGCTGTTCAGTAAAGTTCTTGAAATATTCTCCACTGTCCTTTTGCGAGGTAAAACCGTCAGCACTCAACGGAATTACGATATCTATAGACGGATCTATACTTCTTGCTGCATTTGCAACGATGACAGTATAAATGCCGCATCGGTCAACGTATTCGTCAAAGCTCACGTCGTTGGCGTAGTTATATTTATCGGGCTGATCCCAACCCTTGCCAAGTATAATTCCCGATATTCTTCCGTCCTTCTCACTCTGATAGCGTTCGGTAAGGAAGGAGATCGCCGCGTGCATCTTGGCAATAGTTTCGCGTTCGTAAACGTCGGGCATTATGTATTCCGAGCCGATCTCTGCCGTCTCGGGAGTTTTGAGCAGACGAAGATATACCTTTGAGCCCGATGCACTCATAGAGCGAATTGCGATATCCAATTCATCGATCGCACTCTTGTTAAAGAAAAACTGCTTTCCTTCATCAAGAAAGAAAAGGATGCTTAAGGTATCCGAGAAAAGCTTATCCCAATAGACAGGAATAATTGCCGTTCCTGCAGAAAGCTCCGATGAAAGCGAGCCGATCTCAGTTGAAATTCCTTTATAGCTTGTACGATCGCCATCAGACTTATATGTGGACGCGACCTCAGGATACTGTGCCTCGGTGGTCAGGATAAACTCACCGCGTGGAGAACGCAAAAATATTGCGTAGCGAGAATAGAGATCGACTATACTGTCGACTTTAAAAGAAAACTCTACGTTGATGGATGCGGTAACCTCTGCAAGAGGCTTGCCATCGGGATCAAGTACTGCCTGCCTCTCTGTTTGTCCCGGGGGGACTGCGTAAGCAACGATCTCCCAATCGCGATAGTTTTCAAACACGTCTCCGCCGAGCGTACCGCTTATTCTTACTCGCTTGCTCTCGGCATCGTAAATTGATTTAAATGAGAGCGAGTCGGTAACGTCTGCAAAATCCTTATTTACGGTAGAGTTGGTAATTATCGCATTCTGCGCGAAAATTGGTAGAGAAAGGACGGCAAAAAGAGTTGTCAGTATGAGAAAAAGGCATATATATCTTTTCATAGTATCTCTCCCTTCCAAAAGTATTGTCGTGCAAATACACTCAACCAATTTATATTATACCACAGATCTTGCGAGAATGGAATAGTTATTTTGAATTTTCACATAAATTTCGTTTTTAAATAAAAAAGCTTTTTTGCGAAGGGAGAAAAGATACCGAATTTTTTCTTTTATCTATGCTCTGTTATCTTTTATCTTAGCGAGGCGATTTGGCGGTAAGGGTAAGAATTCAGGGATGTCGAACCCAACTCGGCGCGTTTATGCAGCGGTAACCGAAGCAAGATGTAGCGCCGAGTACCGAAGAAATTCGCAGGCGAATTTTTCGGGTTCGAACCATTTTATGTGGATTAACAAAAAGAAAGCAGACCGCTTTTGCGGTCTGCTTTCTTTTTGTTGGTGCACCTTCAGGGATTCGAACCCGGGACCCACTGATTAAGAGTCAGTTGCTCTACCAACTGAGCTAAAGGTGCGTTTTTCGCAACGTTGGTATTATAGCACACTTTGCTCGGTTTGTCAACACTTTTTTTCAAATTTTTTGAATTTTTTTAAAATTTTCAAAGAGCCTCGACAAAAGCTCTGAATATCGCCTTTGCGTTCTCGTCGTGGTCACTGAGTCTCTCGGGATGCCACTGTACTCCGACCGTAAATCTCGCGTTCTTATCGTACACGCCCTCTATCACGCCGTCCTGCTCGCTTATCGCGAAGACGGCAAGTCTATCGGCTACTCTCTTGAGTGCCTGATGGTGAAAGCTATTGACCTCAAAACACTTCTCACCAAAGCCAATCTTATCAAGGATGCCATCGTCGCTTATTTTCACGTTATGTATCGCCTTAATGCCGTCACCGTAGGTCGAGTGGTGTATCGCACCCTCTATCTGCGAGGGCACATCCTGCCACAAGCTACCTCCGCAGGCTACGTTGAGCGTTTGTATGCCGCGGCAGATCGCAAGCACGGGCATTCTGCGCTCAAGTGCCGCTTGTGCAAGCAAAAGCTCGAACGCATCGCGCTCTTCACTTATCTCTCCGCACTCGGCAAGCTTCTCCTCCCCGTAAAGCGCAGGATCCCAGTCAGGTCCGCCCGAGAGCAGTATTCCGTCGCACATATCGAGCAACTGATCGATCTCTTCTTTTGAATGCGCAGGTGTCAGTATCACGGGCATAGCTCCCGCATCGGTGAGTGATCTTACATATTCAGCACCTATGCGGTAAACTCCCTCTTTTGCGTCTCCCGAATGTGAAATTCCGACTATCTTCCTCATAAATCTCCCTCTTTTTCTAAAGAAATCCCCCTACCAATAAGGAAGGGGGATAAAGAAAATTTTACTTTATTAAAAATTCAATCTACTATGTAAATTACTTAGCAGCCTTAATAGCGTTCTTAGTGCCGTAGTAGATCATCTTGCCGGACTTCTTGCAAACCCACTCAGAGTCCTCGTTGTCCTTCTTCTCGTCTTCAGCCTTCTCCTGAACCTTGTCCCAAGCAGTGTCAGCTGCTTCCTTATCCTCAAAGTAAAGGATAGTGATGTGAGCACCTTCGTCCTCAATCTCACCGGTTCCGCTAACTACACAGTCAACGTCCTTGATGCCGGCGATAGCGAGAAGACCGGGGGTAACGGTATCGTCCTTAACTGCCCACTTAACACCGTTGTCATTAAGAGCTTCGAGAGCCTTGTCAGGATCAGCATTGGGACCGCCGCAAGAAGCGAGCGAGAGGCAAAGCATAACTGCTACCATAGCAACTGCGATAAGTCTGATTGTCTTTTTCATAATGATCAAATCTCCTTTTTAGATTTTTTATGGTATCACAATTTTATCACAAAAATATCACATTGTCAAGTTTTTTAATTGTTTTTTTTATTTATTTTCACTTTATTTACAATATTTTCGAAAAATATTATCAAAAAGCCAAATAGAATTAAATACACCACAAAATTTCCTAAATTGGTATTTAAGGTCTTTGTTGTGCGTGCGTAAACTGTTGCGTAAGCATTTCCGCTGATGAGTGGTTCAAGCTCTGCTATCACCTCTCCACGAGAGTTTATGACAGTAGAAATTCCCGTGTTTGCAGCTCTCACTACGTATCTTCCGTTCTCAATAGCGCGGAGCTGTGCCTGCGCGTTATGCATATAAAGCGCGGCCGAGTCTGAGAACCAGGAATCGTTGGTACCAAGGCAGATAAGCTCTGCACCGTCTTGCACACTCTCGTATGTAAGTGCTTCGTAGATAGAGTCAAAGCATATAAGTCCGCCTATCTTCACTCCGCCCGCGTCGATTATCTTAGTTCCCTCGCCCTCGTCTATGTCATCCGAGCTGAGAACGAGGTCGGCAAGCGGAGGAACGAGCGTTTCTATTATCGGGCGCATCGGAACGTACTCTCCAAATGGCACGAGATGACGTTTCGAGTAAATCGTATTAAGTCGCTCACCGTCGGGAGAATAGCAAACGAGAGAATTGAGCGAGTCCTTTTCGCCCTCTTGCGTAAAGGCACCCACGAGCAGATAGATATTCAGCTCGCGCGCCATACTGCAAAAGCCTTCGTTAAGATAAGCGTAGTTGTTTGAGTCAAGATCGTACGGAAATGCAGTCTCGGGGAGCAAAACAAGCTCCGCGCCATTCTCTGCTGCCTCGGCTATAAGAGCCGAATAGACCGCAAGCGTCTTTTGGTCGCTGTCTTCACTCCATTTGTCGCTTGAGGAAATATTACCCTGAACTGCGGAGACCTTGATAGGCTCTCCCTCGCTCACGTCGGTCGTAAACCATATGAGCGTGCCTGCGCCGTATTGGAACACGAGCAAGCAAGCCGCTACCGTCACGCTTAGTCTCCACTTGGTCGAATTCAAAAGAGTATATGCGAGCAGTAAATTGACCGCAACGATAAGAAACGTAACGAAATACGATCCGAACCAGGATGCAGTCTGCAGCCCGACGAGATATTCCGACTGACCTATCGGCAATCTTCCCCACGGAACACCCCACCAGCCTATCGTCTGGCTCCATTCGAATGCCGCCCAGAGCCCCGCTCCGACAAAAACGCGCAGAAGCGGAAATCTTTGAGACAGATTGCATCTGAAGAGCAGACCTGCAAGCAAAAATACGCATCCGCCCATAAGTGCCTGCAGAAGCGAGAGTCCGAACCACGCAAGTATCACTACCGCAAGTGCGCCGCCCTTTGTCATTCCGTCGATAAACTCGAGCGGATAGAGGTTGACGAACCAATGGTAGCAAACGAGGTAGTATGAATAGAAGAACAGAAATCCGTCCGAGTAGAGCGAGCGGAGTCTTACCTCTCTGTCGGATGCGCGAACGAGCAGAACAATGCCTGCGGGGATCATAGTTATCCATTCTAAAAATCCGAGCTTTGTGAAAACGAGCGTAAGTCCGGTCAGCAAGCCGCTGAGTATCAGTAAAGCCGTTCTTATCTTTTTATATGCACTTTTTCTCAGAATATCACCTATCTGTGAAAAATTCATTGATCAATGCTCCTTTAAAAACCAAATTTCATCAGTATCAAGCGAGAAGGTTTTACCCTCAAGGTATGAAAGCAGGTCATCCTTATCGGTCTTCTTGAAGTATAGCTTGTAGGCGTAAAGTGCCTGATATTTATAGCCCTTAGCCTTTTCCTCGCGGTTGACACCGTACTTTCCGTCGCCTATCAGCGCGTGTCCGATATGAGCCATATGCGCGCGGATCTGATGAGTTCTGCCCGTGATAAGATCGACCTCGAGCAGTGCGCTGTCACCGTAAGACTCGAGCACGCGGTAGCGTGTGATTATCTGCTTTGCACCCGGGAATTCGTTGTCTCTGACCTCGACCGTGTTATTTTTCGAGTCCTTGCGCAGATATCCGCGAAGCTCGGCACTCGCCCTCTTCGGAACACCGTGAACGAGGCAAAGATAGGTCTTTGTCAGCTCGTCGTTCTTGATCTTCTCGTTCATAATGCGCAGAGCTTCTGCGTTCTTTGCCGCGATAACTATGCCGCCCGTGTTTCTGTCAATTCGGTTGCAGAGCGCGGGAGCAAAGGACTGCTCGGTGTAAGGATCGTACTCGCCCTTCTGGCAAAGATACGCCTTTACGTGCATAATAAGCGTGTTCTCGCCCGCCTCGCTGTCCTCGTGAACGAGCACTCCGGGGCGTTTGTTGAGCAACATAATATTTTCGTCCTCGTAGAGAATATTGAGCTTTGGCACTATTCTCTCAAGCGCGCCCATATCCTTCTCGGGAGACTCGAAAAACTCTTCCTTTATAAAGAGCTGTATCTCATCGCCCTCGACAAGTATATACTTCTGCTCTGTTCTCTTTCGGTTTACTTTTATCTTCTTAGTGCGGATCAGCTTATACATCATTGAGGTCGGCAAACCCTTTACCGCTTTGGTAAGGAACTTGTCAAGCCGCTGTCCTGCGTCGTTTTTGTTTATTGTTATAATTCTCATATAATATTACTTAATTACTTAAAATTATCTTCGTCGATTTCCCAAAATTGAACTGTGCTGTTTTCAAAATTATCCACAAGGAAGGTTGAAATCATCTGGTTAAATGAACCTGACGGAAGACCTCTTATCGAATACACAAACGCCTCTTTCTCGGTAGCACTGGGCTTTGGCAACACAATGAGCTTATCACAAGCAGGAGAAATATAAAATTCGTAGTCAAGGTTTTCGATGCCAAAGTAAGAGCCGTTAGGCAGCATATCTCCTTTTTGATATTTCCCCGTAAGTTCAAATTCACATAACGAAAGATAGTAACGAATTTTGTATATATCCTCCGCATGCAAATGCGACATACGTGTCAACTGCAAAAAGCTCGAGTTACCCTCGGTAAAATTTTTGGCATTTACGTATAACAATGAATTAAAAAACGAAGTTTCGCGCTTCTTTACCAAGGAGTTAAAATAATCGTTATCAAAGCCCTCTAACCTATAGGTGTTTTTCAAGACAAAATATGGGCTTGACATTGGATTTTCGTGCAATTGCGCTTCACTCATATATCTGAATCCGCCTATATCCTCACTAAGCAGAAATGACATTCCCCCAACCGTACAATAATACTTATAAGTTGACTCAAGTTGAGCCGAAGCTTCGGTAAGAGTACAGTTTTTGATCATATTGTAAAAGTGTTTGACGTCACTCGTGTTTTTGACAACTCCACCCTTAAGCATACCGAGCATAGAGTCCAGCTCGTTGATACAAATAACTCCCTGCAATTCCTTATATAATCCGCTCGAAGCCTGGCGAAGCTGCAGCAGTAGTTCCCATTCCATTCCGCCAAATCCCTCGACGCGATACGCGATAACGTCGCGCTGCATCAGCTTATTTTCTTTGGAACGCGACACGTAGATATGCGACAGATCGGTCGATACAAAAAACGAAAGACCGTCGATCTCTATGAGATAAGAAAGCTCGACTGAGTCGATATTCGTGCTGTCATCAAAGAATTTGCACTCGCGGAGCATAGATACAAAAAGCTCGCCGTCGTATGCGTTTTTGATCTTGTTTTTTACGTAGTTGCCCTCAGGATCCTTGACAAGCTCGGTGATGGATATGCTATCGAAAGGATAAACGGCATCAAAAGGGTTGGCAAGCTCGCCCGTCCCGACAGTCTCTTCAGGGGCATCCTTTTCACAAGACGCAAAGCAAGATACGAGTATCACAAGGCAAAGCAAGAGTGCCGCGGCACGCAAAAATCTTCTTTTCATATCTATCTCCTTTCCGCAAGCATAAGTTTACTTATACATTATATCACATTTTATTTCGACTGTCAACGATTTGAGCTATTTTGCTTTTTTCTCTCATATGCTTTAGTAAAAAAGGAGTGTACATATGAGAGATAAAAGGAAATTTCTTATTATATTCGGCACACGCCCCGAGGCGATAAAGCTGATCCCGCTGATACGGCAATTAAAAAAGAGCGAGGCTATCGAGCTTTTTCTCTGCTCAAGCGGTCAGCACCGCGAGATGCTTGACGGGGTGCTTGAGGAACACGGCATACGACCCGACTTTGATCTTGCGCTTATGAAGGACGGGCAATCGCTCTCTTCTCTTTGCTCTGCGATGATAGGCGCGCTTGAGGGTGTGATAAAGGAGCTCTGCCCCGAGCTCGTCATCGTCCACGGAGACACAACAACGTCGCTTTGCGGCGCGCTTGCGGCTTTCTTTGGCGGTGTGAGTGTGGCTCATATTGAGGCCGGACTTCGGAGTTTCGATATCCGCTCTCCGTTTCCCGAGGAATTCAACCGCCGCACGATCTCGTCGCTCGCATCTTTTCATTTTGCACCTACCGAGGCGGCGCGGCAAAATCTGCTGAGTGAGGGCGTCTCAAAAGAAAGAATTTTCGTCGTCGGCAACACTGCGACAGATATGCTCGCGGATACGCAAGAAACAGAGCTGCAACTCTCGTTTCCCTTGCCGCAGAGCCGCTTTGCGCTCGTCACGATTCACCGACGAGAGCACAGCGAAAGTGAGCTTTATGGCATTCTCTCGGCGCTGCGCGAGCTTTCGGCAGAGATCAGCCTCATCCTGCCGATGCACAAAAGCCCGCGTGTCAGAGAACCGATCAAAGCGGCACTTTCGGGCTGTGAGTCTATAATTCTGTGCGAGCCGCTCGCGCTTCGCGAGTTCCATTTTCTGATGCGGCGAGCCTATATGATACTCACCGACAGCGGCGGCATACAGGAAGAGGCGACCTTTATCGGCAAGCCGACGCTCGTTCTGCGTAATGTCACCGAGCGACCTGAGGGGATAGACACGGGGGCGCTGAGACTTGTCGGCACGGAGCGTGAGAGCATACTCAGGACGGCGCGGGAGCTTCTCTATGACAAGGCGGTTTACTCGAGGATGGCACGACCGAGCAATATCTACGGCGACGGACGGGTCGGCGAGAGAATATGCGAGCTTCTTTTGAAGATTTGAGCATAGGCTCTTTACAAATCCCCTCTTTAGTGGTACAATATATTACAGAAAACACAGGAGCGTGATCTATGAGTTCACAAAAGAAATTCACCGCGGGCATCTATACGCTCGGGTGCAAGGTCAATCAATATGAATCCGAGGCGATCGCCGAGGCACTCGAGAGCCGCGGTGTGACTATCCTGCCGCCCACGAAGGTCTGCGACGCTTACGTTATAAACACCTGCACGGTCACTGCGGAATCCGACCGCAAGGCGCGGCAGTTCATACGTCGTGCGATAGCAAAAAATCCCGATGCATATATCGTCGTGACGGGATGCTTTGCGCAGACTTCTCCCGAGCAGATAGCGGCGATCGAGGGAGTCGACGCGCTCGTCGGCAACTCAAATAAACTCGAGTGTGCTTCGCTGATAGCAGAGTTCTTTGAGAACGTCAGAGCGGCGGATGAGCCTATAATTCGCGTTGACGACATCGCGGATGCAGGCTTTGAGCAGATGAAGATAAACAAGTTCGACCGCACGCGCGCCTACGTAAAGATCGAGGACGGATGCGAAAACAGATGCACCTACTGCATCATCCCGAATGCGCGCGGCAAAGTGCGTTCAAAGGCTCCCGATGCGCTTTTGCGCGAGGTCACAGAGCTCGTGCGCGGCGGTTGCCGCGAGATAGTTCTCACGGGAATTGAGACCGCGTCCTACGGCAAGGATCTCGGAGACGTTGATCTTGCGGATATCCTTTGCCGCATCGATAAGATCGAGGGCATCGGCAGAGTGCGACTCGGCTCTCTTGACCCCTCGCTTATAAAGCCAGAATTCGTCGATAAGCTCGCTTCTCTTTCCTGCCTCGCGCCGCATTTTCATCTTTCGCTCCAGAGCGGAAGCGACCGCGTGCTTGCGCTGATGAAAAGAAAATACAACTCGCGAATGGCGATGCGAGCTATTGAGCTGTTGCGTGAGAAGATACCGAACGTAAAATTCACCACCGACGTCATCGTGGGATTTCCCGACGAGAGAGAGGAGGATTTCCTTGCAAGCTGCGAGTTCGTCAAAAAGGCTGAATTTCTGACCGTGCATATCTTCCCCTACTCCAAGAGAGCAGGCACGCCCGCCGCTACGATGAAGGGGCAGATCAGCACCGAGGAGAAGAGCCGACGGCTCCACGAGCTTGAGAAGATCTGTCAGGAGAACACAGCAAGAATTCTCTTGCGCGAGGTCGCAGAGAGAGACGAACGCGAGGTCCTCTTTGAGACCTTCAAGGACGGATACGCGTACGGTCACACCGACGATTTTCTTGAGATATGCGCCCCGAGCGAGCGCGATATGCGCGGTGAGATAGCAAAAGTCAAGCTTATTTCAAGCGACGGAAAGCAAATTTTCGCGACTCTCGAAAAATAAAAAAATATTTTAAACTTTTTTCAAAAAAGCTCTTGCAATTTGTTTTGGTTTATGATATAATAGTCAATGTTCTATGAGTTCATAAATTTTGAATTATAAAGTTATGCGCAATTGTGCATGTAGGAGGTGTCAATATGGCAAAGTGTAGTGTTTGCGGAAAGGGCGTTGTTTTCGGACAGGCAGTTTCCCACTCTCATCGTAAAACAAACAGAACTTGGAAGCCCAACATTCGCAAGGTAAAGGCTATGGTTAACGGTACTCCTAAGACCATCGCTGTTTGCTCCAGCTGCCTTCGTTCTGGCAAAGTTACCAGAGTTTAATTGCTCGGTATGATCCTATTTGCGCCACGCAATACGGATTAAAGATAAAAAGCAGGTTCGTTTTGCGAAGCTGCTTTTTTATTTTTCTCGGAGGTCTTATGTCTCTTCTCGCTCTTATCGGCGTTGACGCGCCAAAGGAAATAAAAAATGCGCTCTCGGCGCGTGGCTTTGAGCTCTTCGAGCTTGCTCGCGACGGGCGACTTCCCCTGCCCATCCGCTCGCATGCGGACACGTTGATATTCACCCTCGAAAATAAAATATTCGTCTCGCGCGCTTATTTCGAAGAAAACCGCCCCCTCTTTGATACGCTCGAAAAGCGCGGCTGTAGCATCATTCCGTGCGAGCGCGAGCTTGGCGGCGAGTACCCCGAGGATATCGCATTCAACGTGGCTACCGTCGGCAGATACGCGTTTGGAAGATTTGACTTTGTCGCACAAGAGATTAAGCGCGAGCTTGTCGATCGCGGCTACGCGCTGATCGACGTGAAGCAAGGATATGCAAAGTGCTCGACGGCGATCATAAGCGCCAACGCGATAATTACGGCAGACAGCGGCATCGCAAAAAAGGCGAGCTCTCTCGGCATCGACGTGCTGAAGGTCTCTGCCGCAGAGGGCGCGATCGAGCTTGAGGACTACGGCTACGGCTTCATCGGCGGCGCGTGCGCTCTATTTGAAAATACCCTTTATTCCTGCGGAAATATTGAGCTTCATCCCGACTATGAAGCCATCAAAGCATTTTGCGACGCGCACGGAGTGTCGCTCTGCTCGCTTACCGACGGTGAGCTGTATGACGTCGGTGGGATAATATTTATAAACTAAAAGCACCTCGTACGAGGTGCTTTTTATATGAGAAAAATTCTATTTGTCGGCAAATATCGGCAAAGCTGTTTGTAGGTTGCTTTATCTGCCGCCGCTACGTATATATTTTTGCTCGGGGCGCGGAGGCAAAGCTCTGTAAGCTCGAAAGTATCGGTATTATCGCGCGAAAGAAGCGTTATCTTTGGCGAAAGCTTCCTTTGTTCAAGGAGGTCGAGAAGTCCGCACGCCTCACCGAGAGAGTCGCCGAGCTTGATATATACTTCTGCAGAGCTCTTCATAAGCGTTCTGCAAAGCACCCACGCGACGAGCGCGGAAAATTCCCCGCTCTGCACGCTTTCACCGCGCAAAATGCGTGCATAAGCAAGTGTTGCGTGGTATTCGTCGGGGCGCGTATAGCAAAAGCCGTCAATATCGACGCAAATTGCGCTTTTTTGCGAGAGCAATTGCGAAAGCTGCTCAAGATCGTCGCTCAGCGCACTTTTTATAAAAGAAGCAATATCCTCGCCCACGATCAAACAGCTTTGAAGGTCTGCAAAGCTGAAATCCTCACACGTAAGCTGTGGAGTGCGATTGTGCTCAGCCAGAGCTCTCCAGACACTCTTTTGCTGATCGCGCGTGCAAAGATTTTGGGGGATCACAGGGCATTTGAGCGTCTCTCCAAGAGAGTCGAGAAAAGCCTTTGCGAACTCGTTCCCCTCGAGATACGCAAGTCCGTCGCAAAACGCGGCAAACCGCTCAAACAAGGACATCTTCTCTGCTGCAAGCGTTGTTTCGGAGGGCAAAAGAGCTATGGTACAAAGACAATCCCTGCCCTTTAAAAGATCGATCATCCTATCCATAGCTCCTCCAAATTTATCAAAAATTACTCTTCTCTCTTCCAGGCAAAGACCTGCATCTTGCTCTCACGAACGCGCTCGATGAAGTCGTACTCGTCGATAATGGGAGTCTCCGACTCCATTCCTGCGAACTTCTTCTGCGCGCCGCCCACGTGGTTGTCGCTTCCCGCAAAGTAGAAAAATCCGTAATTATCGGCATACTGCTTTGCCATTTCGTTCTCGAAATCCGTGCGGTTTGCGTTGATTATCTCAATTCCCTGCACGCTGCGCGGAAAAAGTCTGATGTGGTCGATGTGTCCCGACTCGCGAAAAGGATGCGCGTGGATAACGAGCGCGCCGTTTTCCATATAGAGCGCGAGCTGCTGCTTTTTGCTCAGCTTTTCGAGATCGGGGTGAGAGAGAAACCACTCCTTATCAAGTCCGTAAACGAGGAAATCCGTGCCTGCATACGACACCTCTACACCGAGGAAAATTCTGATGCCGATCTCGCTCTCAAGGCGCTTTGCCTCTTCGTAGTCCGAAAAATAGAAGTTTATTCTATCCTCGTACGGAAGCGAGCGATCGACGTTTATATTTCCGTCGATAAAATGATTCGTGATGAATATTCCGTCATAACCTATAGATTTGTAAAACTCCATCGTGTCGCGAACGCTCGCGCGTGCGCACTTGCTTACGGGCACGGTATGGAGATGAGTTTCATATCTGTACATCTTTGTTACCTTCTTTTCGTTGTTCTTTTGAATGTTTTGCGTCGGAGGAGGACGTTTTGGCACGGTCGACCTCCGTGATAGATTTTCGTATATATTATAGCACACATTATTCTCTTTTTCAATAAGCTTTGGGGCAAAATTATTTTATATTCCAACAAGTTTTTTGCGATATTCTATAGACTTTTTGCGCTTTCTGTGATATAATATAATGTAATTTACTGTTTTTGGAGGCAGAAAGTGAAAATTATTCCCGTTTGTCCATATTCCTTTGGCTCAAACACCTATCTTTTGCTTTCGGGAAGCGCTGCAATAGTGGTCGATCCGTCGGTCTCGGTGCGAGCTATCGAGACTCTGCTCGAGCAAAACGGCGCGCATCTTTGCGGCATTCTGCTCACTCACGGGCATTTTGACCACACGGTCGCGGTCGATACGCTCAGAGATGCGTACCCCGTTCCGCTTATGATGCACTCGGGTGATGCACCGATGATGACGGACGGCAGGATCAACGGCTTTTACGACTTCTACGGCAAGGAATGCACCCACCGCCCCGCCGAGTGTCTGCTTGAGGACGGAGACACGGTAAGCCTTGGCAACGAAGAGATAAAGGTCATAAGCACGCCAGGTCACTCGCCCGGCTCGATATGCCTGCTTTGCCACGGTGAGAGTGAAGATTTTCTCGTCAGCGGCGACACGCTTTTTTCGAACTCGGTCGGCAGATGGGATCTTTGGCACGGCGACGCAGCGACTCTCGCGCAATCGCTTGCAAAGCTCAAAGCTCTTGACGGCAATATGAAAATATACGCGGGTCACGGAGAGGATTCCACGCTCGCTTCTGCACTCGAGAGCGCAAAATACTATCTTGATTTTTAAAATTAACCTATACATTTCGAAAGGACACAAAAATGCTTGATTATCAAAGACTTGCGGAGCTTCTCTTTCCGCAGATAACTACAACTACCGCAGATATGGAGGCTCGCTTTCCTCAAAGAGTTCTCCCCGAGGGTGCAAAGGTAACGAGATTTGCCCCCAGCCCCACGGGATTCGTTCACTTCGGTGGGCTCTTCCCCACCACCGTTGCAGAGCGTCTCGCTCACCAGAGCGGTGGCGTGCTTTACCTTCGAATTGAGGACACCGACGCAAAGCGCGAAGTTCCCGGTGCGGCTGAAGGACTTATAAAGACTCTTGCGACATACGGAATTGAATTTGACGAGGGCGCGATCATCGGCGAGGACGGCAAGATATGCGACAAGGGCATTTACGGTCCTTACAAGCAGAGCATGCGCGCAGAGATCTACCAGACCTACGCAAAGCAGCTCGTGCTCGAGGGCAAGGCTTATCCCTGCTTCACTTCCGAGGAGGAGCTCGAGGAGCTTCACGCTATAGACAAAAAGGCTGAGATCAAGAACACCGACTGGCAGGCTGAGGCCGAGGCAAGACAGGCGGAGAAGCTTGCAAGACGTGCTATCACGATGGAAGAGATCGAGGAGAATATCGCAAAGGGCAATCCCTTCGTGCTCAGAATTCTGGCTGACGGCGATCCTGAGAAAAAGATAAAGTTCACCGATCTCGTTAAGGGCAATATGGAGATCCCCGAGAACGACGAGGACTTCGTGCTTCTCAAGTCGGACGGAATTCCCACCTACCACTTCGCACACGCGGTCGACGATCACCTTAGGGGCACGACACACGTTATCAGAGGCGAGGAGTGGCTCCCCAGCCTTGCAAAGCATCTTCAGCTCTTCAGATATCTTGGCTTCAAGACTCCCAAGTATATGCACATCGCTCAGATAATGAGACTTGACGAGAACGGAAACAAAAAGAAGCTCTCCAAGCGCGATATGGGTGCTAATATGGATGACTACACGCGTCTTGGCTACTGCCCCGAGGCAGTTTGCGAGTACGTTATGACTCTTCTCAACTCCAACTACGAGGAGTGGAGAATGCAGAACGCCGACAAGAGCTACAAGGACTTCCCCTTCAACATCAAGAAGATGTCGTGTTCGGGATGTCTGTTTGACTTCAACAAGCTCGGAGACGTATCAAAGAACGTCATTTCCAAGATGAGTGCCGAGGAAGTCACCGCAAAGGTTACCGCGTGGGCTCTTCAGTTTGATGCTGAATTTGGCAAGCTTCTCGAGAGTGACGCTGAGTTTGCAAAGGCGATCTTCGCTATAGGTCGCGGCGGCAAGAAGCCGAGAAAGGACCTTACCACCTGGGCGGACGCAAAGGCTTATATGGGATTCTTCTACGACGAGCTCTTCGCGCTTGAGGACTCCTACGACGAGAAGTACGACCGCGCAGATATCAAGGCTACGCTTGAGAAATTCATCGAGTGCTTCGATATGGCTGATGACTCGAACGTATGGTTTGAAAAGATCAAGGCTATCGGCGCAGAGCTTGGCTACACCGCGGATATGAAGGCATACAAGGCAGATCCTGCCGCATTCAAGGGTAGCGTTGCCGACATCAGTATGTTTATCAGAGTTGCAGTGACCGGAAAGCTCAATTCCCCCGATATGTACTCGGTAATGCAGATACTCGGTCGCGACAAAGTTGTTGCAAGAATTGAAAATATGATTAACTCTCTTTAAAGAGGAGGATTTGAAAAATGGAAGAAATCGCAAATAATTTTATACATGACATTATAGACGCTGACCTTAAAGAAAAGCCCGAGACAAAGATCCACACGCGTTTCCCTCCCGAGCCTAACGGATATCTTCACATCGGCTCGGCAAAGGCTATCCTTATCAACTACGAGACCGCAAAGAAGTACGGCGGACTCTTCAACCTCAGATACGACGATACCAATCCCGCAAAGGAGGACACCGAGTACGTTGACTCGATACTTGAGGACCTCACCTGGCTCGGAGCGACGCCCAGCGGCGGTATCTTCTACGGCTCGGACTACTTTGACAAGTGCTACGAGTACGCTGAAAAGCTCATAATGGACGGCAAGGCGTACGTCTGTGACCTCTCTGCCGAGGAAATGAAGGAATACCGAGGAACCCTCACCGAGCCCGGCAAGGAGAGCCCCTACCGCAACAGAAGCGTTGAGGAGAACCTCGACCTCTTCCGCAGAATGAGAGCGGGCGAGTTTGCAGACGGCACGAGAACGCTGCGCGCAAAGATAGATATGGCAAGCCCCAACATCAATATGCGCGACCCTGCTATCTACCGCATAGTTCACACCTCGCATCACCGTCAGGGCGACAAGTGGTGTATCTATCCCCTTTACGATTACGCACATCCTATTCAGGACGCGCTTGAGGGTATCACATACTCCCTCTGCTCGCTTGAGTTTGAGAACCACAGACCTCTCTACGAGTGGGTAATTGAGAACATCGGTATCTTTGATCCCGAACCCAAGCAGAGAGAGTTTGCAAGACTCAACGTAACTAACACGGTAATGTCCAAGAGATATCTGCGTTACCTCGTTGAGAACAATATGGTCGACGGCTGGGATGACCCCAGACTTCCCACCATCTGCGCTCTTCGCAGACGCGGATACACCCCCTCTTCTATCTTCAACTTCGTTCGCGCGGCAGGTATCTCCAAGGCAAACAGCCTTGTTGACATCAGCATGCTCGAGCACTCCATCCGTGAGGAGCTCAACGAATCCGCCCCCCGTCGCATAGCTATCGAGCATCCTATCAAGGTAGTTATCGACAACTATCCTGAGGATAAGGAAGAGATCTTCGAGCTTCCCAACCACCCGCAGCACGAGGAGATGGGCACTCGCCCCGTTCCTTTCAACAAGGAAATTTATATCGACGCGGCTGACTTTGCCGAGGTTCCGCCTCCCAAGTTCTTCCGTCTCAAGCCCGAGGGCGAGGTAAGACTTATGGGCGCGTATATCATCAAGTGCGGCGAGATCGTTAAGGACGCTGAGGATAATATCGTTGAGATCCACGCGACCGCAGACCTTGAGACCCGCAACGGCAATCCCGTTGACGGCAGAAAGATCAAGGGCACTATCCATTGGCTCTCGGCTAAGCACGCGATCGATACCACGCTTACGCTCTACGACCGTCTCTTTACCATTGAGAACGTAAACGCGATCCCCGAGGATAAGACCTACAACGATTATCTCAATCCCGACTCACTCACCGTGATCAGCGGTGCAAAGATCGAGCCTGCGCTTGCAGATGCCGCTCCCGGTGAGCAGTTCCAGTTCGTTCGCGACGGATACTACTGCAAGGACACTAAGCACGAAAATACCTTCAACAGAGTTGTCGGACTCAAGGACAGCTTCCCTGCTAAGAAATAATCCTTATTTTAAAATTTCACGTTTCAGACAGGAGGAACAATATGCTTTATCTTTATATATATCTTGCCGCAATATCCTTGATATCCATTATCGTATGTTGCTATGACAAGATTGCTGCTAAGCACAATCCCAAGCACCGTACCAGAGAGGCTACTCTTCTTCTCCTCAGCGCGCTCGGCGGATCTGTAGCTATGTTTGCCACTATGCTCATCATACGCCATAAGACAAAGCACGTCAAATTTATGCTCGGTATTCCGGTCATTATGATCCTTCAGGCGCTCGCTGTCTTTGCGGTCCTCTACTTCGTTTTATAACGCAAAAGAAAGGAATAACCCATGGAAAAAACAGAAAAGCAACTGATGGATCTTGACCTTTCTAAGTTCAGTCTTATTTATCCCGATGAGGAGACACAGAACCGCCACTATCGTGGTGAGGATTCTCCCAAAATAGATATGTTCGCGCTTGAGGAGCTCGGACTTCTTGAGGTATTCAATCTCAAGAACAGCGACCTCGACGAGTACTTTACAAACGACCCTAAGGTCATCGAACACAGAATGTCGGTCTTTGAAGATATGCTTGCCTACCCCGAGATCTCGGTAACGCTTAACAAGCTTATCCCCGTGCTTACCGACATTATGGAGCTCCGCAGACTTGAAGCTGACACGGGAGACGCTGAGTCTTATCTCGAGAGCATCACCGAGATCGAGCTTTATATCGCGAGCATTACCACGCTTCACACAGGTTTTGCGCCTATCAAGGATAAAGTGTCAAGCACCGCGTTCAGAACGCTCGCAAAGCGTATCGACGACCTTGTAAACAGCGAGTATTACTCCGAGCTTAACGCAAAGCTTGCAGAGCTTACAAACAGAGTTCGCGACATCAAGAGCGTTACCATCGGCGTAAACCTTGATGCGCAGCTCCGCCCCTCAAGCGCGGGAGTGCTTTCTATCAATCCTCAGTCCTTCCGCTCCGGCGACGTTATCGACAAGATCCTTCGTCTCAACTTTAAGGAGGATGAGTACACCTGCATCGCAAATCTCGTTCCCTTCAGCAAGAAGCAGTCCGAGAACCAGAAGACCGCGCTTGCGCTTGCCTTCAACTCGGCGATCAACGACGTTTACAAGCAGTCGCTCAGATCCTGGAAGAAGATCGTGCAGAGCTTCGTGCTTGAGAACACAGATTTCTTGCTTAACCTTATGCCCGAGATTGAGTTCTTGGTAAAGGCAACCAACCTGCTCCGCGTTCTCGACAAGAAGGGACTTTATCTCTGCCGCCCCGAGATCGTAAGCGACAGAAATATCTTCGTAGCACACGAGATCTACAACCCCTGCGTTGCACTCAAGGTCGACGATGAGATCATCACCAACGACGTTGAATTCGACGAGCG
This sequence comes from Clostridia bacterium, assembly GCA_017453285.1. Classification (GTDB taxonomy): domain Bacteria; phylum Bacillota; class Clostridia; order Oscillospirales; family CAG-272; genus HGM12713. The sequence goes on from JAFTKL010000023.1 coordinate 26,854, forward strand.
CGCCATGATCTTCGTTCTTACCGGTCCTAACAGAGGCGGTAAGTCGGTAATCACCTGCGCGGTCGGTCTTGCTCAGGTAATGCTTCAGCTCGGTATGTTCGTTCCTGCAAAGGATGCGAAGATCAGTATCGCCGACGCAATATTCACTCACTTCCCAACGGGTGCTGACGACACTATCGACAAGGGTAGACTTGGCGAGGAGTGCGCACGTCTGCGCGACATCTTTGAGGAAGTCACCGAAAAGAGCTTCGTTCTGCTTGACGAGTCTCTCTCGTCAACCGGCTCTTACGAGGCATCCTACATCGCAGCAGAGGTACTTGCCGGCTTTAGCCGTATCGGCTGCCGTTGCCTCTTCTCTACCCACCTTCACGAGCTTGCCGCTGAGATCGACAATATCAACGCGCGTACCGCTTCCGAGGGTGGAACGACGATAGATTCGCTGGTTGCGGGAATTGAGTCAGGAAAGAGATCCTTCAAGATCGTAAGAATGAAGCCCGACGGAAAGAGCTACGCGCGCGATATCGCTGACAAGTACGGTCTTTCCTATGAGAACATAGTAAAGAACTTCAAAAAATAACGCGCCGCTATACACAAAGGAGAAATTATGAATACCGATATTTTGAAATTACTCGAGAGTGACGCACGTCTTACCCCCGAGCAGATCGCTGTTATGCTCGACTGTGACGTCGAGAGCGTAAAGCGTGAGATCGAGGCTTTTGAGAAGGACGGCACTATTCTTGGGTACAAAGCTATAGTCGACTGGGAGAAGACCGATAGAGAATCGGTGTCGGCTATGATCGAGGTAAAGCTCACTCCTCAGAGAGATTCGGGCTTTGACCGAGTTGCAGAAAAAATTTACAACTACCCCGAGGTACAGTCGGTTCAGCTTATGGCGGGCGGCTATGACCTGTCGGTTCTCATCGAGGGAAAGACGATGAAGGAGGTCGCACTCTTCGTATCTCAGAAGCTTGCAACCATCGACGGCGTTATCGCTACGGCTACACACTTCGTGCTTCACAAATATAAGGATAAGGGCGTTCTCTACGATGCTGCAGAGGTCGACGAAAGAGGTAACATATGATCGATTACAGCAAAGTCCTCTCTAAAACAGTCGTTGACACTCCCAAATCGGGCATCAGAAAGTTCTTTGACCTTATGAGCACTATGACCGACGTAGTCGGTCTTACGGTAGGCGAGCCCGACTTTCAGACCCCGTGGCATATCCGCGAGGCAGGAATTATGAGTCTTGAAAAGGGCAAGACATA
>JAFTKL010000024.1 GCA_017453285.1 Clostridia bacterium
AACTGAACTACCGGGCCATATGGGCATCTTTCAGATGCCCTCATTGGAAACGGCAACTTGCCGTGGTGGGAACAATAGGGCTCGAACCTATGACCCTCTGCTTGTAAGGCAGATGCTCTCCCAGCTGAGCTATGCTCCCATACGCCGTCCGCTATTGCCGACGACTTGGTTATTATATCATATCCTTTTTATTTTGTCAATACTTTTTTTGAAAAAAGTTTTTATTTTTTTGCCTTTTTTATCATCTTTTCGATATCGCTCTCGCTAAATATCTCCTTGCGTCCGCAGAAACGGCAATTTACCTCGAGCTCTCTGGGCTTTCCTTCAGCCTCCTGCTCGTCGAGCATCTTATAAAGATCTCCCTCGCCGAGAGTGATCAACGCTCTCTCGACTCTCTCTCGCGTGCAATCGCACTTATATTCCACGATAAGCTCGTCGAACGCGTCAAAAGCAATTCCCTCGAGCGCGATATTCGCGATCTCCATATTCGAAAGTCCCTTGTCGAACATTCTCGAGACGTTCGAGAGCTTCTGCACGTTTGCCTCGATCGCGTTCACGGTATCGGGATTTGCGAAGGGCAAAAGCTGGATCATAACGCCGCCTGCCGCGCGACAGGTGCGGTCAACGTCGACCAGCACGCCGAGTGCGCAAACTGTGGGCACCTGCTCACTCGTAGCGTAGTAGGATGCGATATCCTCTGCGATCTCGCCGCTGACGAGCGGTATCGAGCCCGTATAAGGCTCGCCGTCACCGATATCTCGGATTAGCGTGAGAAGTCCGCGTCCGACCGCGCCGCCTACGTCGAGCTTGCCGTTCGACTTGAGGGGCAGTTCTACGTCGGGGTTCTGGATATATCCCTTTACGTTGCCGTAGTAATCGCCGACAGCTATAACTCTTCCCGCAGGTCCGTCGCCGCCGAGTGTGACCGTGATAGAGTCGTTCTTCTCGCCGAGCATACTTCCCATAAGCGAGGTCGCCGTCAGAAGTCTGCCGAGCGTTGCGGTCGCCGTGGGCGAGGTCTTGTGGCACTCGATCGCCTTATTTACTATATCGGTAGAGTTTATTACCAAAATTCTTGCGCTTCCGTCGCTTGTCATACCGCGAAGGATGCTTGATTCGTTCGCATTCATTTATATTTCCTCACAAATTATTTTTTTGCCCTTGCTACGAAGTACCATCTCTCAGAGGTCTCGGTCGGGGTACTGAATTTATAATCGCTGTATATTCCGATCAGCTCAAAGCCTGCTCGCTCGAGAGAGTCGCACAACTCACGCTCGGTATAGCATCTTTCCTTTTGCTGTTCGTCCGCGCGGAAGTAGCTGCCGTCCTCGTCCTCGGAAAATACCGAAAGGTAGAAGTCGCACACACGCGTTTCTCTGTCGTAAAAGTTCTGCCAGCCGCAGTATATTGCTCTTCCCTCGTCATCCTCGTCCTCAAGCACGTACGCGTTGTCACCGTAAATATTCTCGAACTTATATGGTGAATTGACGTCGAAGATAAAGAGCGCGTCGGGATCGGAATAGTTATGCACGAGTGAAAATGTCTTGTCGAGATCCTTATTCTCGAGCAAGTAATTTAGGCTGTCGAGGCAGCATACCGTCGCGCCGACCGTGCCGTAAAGCTCGAACTCTCGCATATCCTGACAGAGATAGAGAATTCCATCCGTTCCGCCCGAATAAGCCTCGCCGAGCATATCGTAGCTTCCGTCGATGCCTATCATATCGTAGCCGCGTGTCGCAAGCTCGCGCGTCATTCTTCCCGTTCCGCAGGCGAGGTCAAGCAAAAGCTCGGGCTTCTCTTTACCAAAGCGCGAGAAGCACTCCTCGATCATATCCGCCCACGCCGCGTAGTCTATATCCTTATTGAGCTTGTCGTAAACCTCGGCGATCGCCGAATATCCGTCGTAACTCATATTTTCTCCTTATTTCAGATTAAGTCGTTCAAACACCTTCCAGACGTCGCCCGCGCCCATAATTATCGCGACGTCGCCATCCTTCAGCTCGCGTTTAAGTATCTCTGCAGGATCATCAAAGCCGTGCACCGCCCGCGCGCCGTCGATCATATCCGCGAGCTTCTCAGGTGTAACGCCGTAGATATTCTCCTCACGCGCCGCGTAAATGTCGCAGACGAGCACGCAATCGGCAATAGAGAGCGACTCGGCAAAGCCGTCAAGCAGAGCCGCGGTTCGCGAATAAGTGTGTGATTGGAAGACGCACCAGAGCCGTCCGCCCTCCTCGACCATCCGCCGAGCGCCCTCAAGAGTCGCGCGTATCTCAGTCGGGTGATGCGCGTAGTCGTCGTATATCGGCACACCGCCGCACTCGCCCTTGTATTCCATTCGTCTCGCCGCACCCGTGAAGGCTTTGAGTCCATTCTTTATCTGCTCGCCACCAAGTCCGCATTCAAGCGCGACAGCGGCAGTCGCGAGCGCGTTGTATATATTGTGGTAGCCGCTGACAGACAGCTCCGCGCGGCAGACCACCTCACCATTTGCTATAATATCAAAGGAGTATCTCCCCTTTTTACATTCTACATTCTCGGCTCTCACATCGGCATCACGACTTTCAATTCCGAAGCTGACCACTCTCGGCTCAATTCCCGAAAGTGCGGCTCTTACCTCTTCGTCGTCCGCGTTGGCGACCACGCATCCGCCCTGCCCCGCTATCGAAGCAAAGCTGCGGTAGGAGCGTCTTATATGCTCCATACTCTTGAAATAGTCGACGTGGTCCATCTCAATATTGAGCACGACCGCGATATTCGGGTTGAAATCAAGGAATGAGTCCATATACTCGCAAGCCTCGAACAAGAAGTGCTCCTTGCTCTTACCCACGCGGTACGCACCGCCCATCATCGAAAGCTCCGCGCCCGACAGCACGGTGGGATCGGTGTCGGCACCGATAAGCACAGATGCGCACATCGAGGTGCAGGTAGATTTGCCGTGCATACCCGACACTCCTATGCGACGCGAGTACGCCATCATCAAGTATCCCATATAGTCGGCTCTCGAGATGCAGGGTATCCCCTCTCTCATCGCGCGAACGTACTCGGGGTTATCCTTTGCGATCGCCACGGTATACACAAGTGCTTCGTATCCGTCGAGGTTCTTTTCATCGTGCGAATAGACTATCTCCACGCCCTCGCGCTCAAGCCTCTCGGTCAGGTGCGAGCGTACGCGGTCAGAGCCGCCCACCTTCATACCGCCAACGAGCGATACGTGTGCGAGCGAGGACATATTGATGCCGCCGACTCCGACGAAAAATATGCTTTTTTTATCCTTCAGCATCTCTCCGATGCGGCTCGCGCCGAAATGGGTATTTGCAACCGACATGCTTCGCGTCCTTTCAACATAAAAATTTATAGACGTTCACACAAAAAACTTATTTCCGTTGTATAACCGTCAAAAAAGGCTTGTATAATATATGTAGTAGAATGAATATCAGGATATATTTCCAATTTTATGAATGATTTTCGAAAAATATAATATCTACGGAGGTTTTAAAATGCAGATAACAGATATCAAGATCAGAAAGCTTTTCGACGAAGGTCCGATGAAGGCTATCGTTTCGGTGACCTTTGACGGTCAGCTCGCAGTACATGACGTAAAGGTGATCAACGCGCGCGACAAGTTCTTTATCGTAATGCCCAGCAGAAAGAATCCCGACGACACCTACCGCGACATCGTTCACCCCATCAACGCTTCCTTCCGCGCTACTCTCGAGAGCCAGATCATCGCGGCTTACGAGGCAGAGCTTGAAGCTATCGCTAATGCTCCCGCAGAAGCAGAAGAAGTTACCGTCTAAAAAAAGAATATCACTCAATAAGCCTGTTGCACTCGCAACGGGCTTATATTTTTCCGTGTGAGAAAAGCACACCGTTGTCTCTTATCTCGATAAGTCCGTAATGTCCCCATCCGTCTCTCGACGCGCCGAGGCTACCGGGGTTAAATATCCACAGCGGCTTTGAGAGTGAATGCTCCTCGCCCGCAGGCAGATATCGCTCAAGCGGCTCGTGCGTGTGACCGAAAAGCATAATATCCGCTCCGCGCTCCTCCGCCGCATATATCGCGTTCGTAAGGCTGTGCTTTACTCCGCGCGTGTGCCCGTGGAGCATAAATATCTTGTAGCCCTCAAACGTAAGAGTGCTCTCTTCGGGCGCGTTCTGTCTGCCAAGGAACGAAAATCCGTCGCAGTTTCCCTTGACGCATATCACCGAAAATCCGCGGTCGTACGCGTCGGCGCGATCGAGATCAGAGAGCCCGTCGCCGAGGAATATCAGCGCGTCTATCCCCTTTTGCGAGTCGATCAGCTTCGCGAGCCTCTCGTAGCGCCCATGGATGTCCGACACGACGAGAAATCTCATACTGCCGCCACCTCGGGTGCTTTGGTTTTCGGGGTAGCTCCCTTGGGGAGCATAAATTTAAGTGCTGCTTGCTCGATAGAGAGATGTATCTCACTGGTATATACCAGCTCGCCGTCAATACTAACGGGCATCTCGCGGTCAAAATACATATCCGCCGTTCTGCACTTGAAGTTCTCAACTATCTTTTTGAATTTATCTCTTATATGCACGCCCTTCTTGTAGCTGCCCACGAGAGTCAGAAACTTTATTCTTCCCACGTTCTTGACTGCGATAACGTCTACCTGACCGTCTGTAAGAGATGCGAGAGGATTGGAATAAAATCCGCCTCCGCAGAACGCACCGTTTGCAAGCGTGGTGAGCAAAAGCTCCTTATGTATCGGCTCTTCACCGTCGCAGATAAGCTCCGCCTTGATGCCGGGCTTCTTGATAAGCGTGATCAGCAGCGAGATCACGTACGCAAGCTTGCGAGGTACCCACTTCTTTCTGCCGATCTTCTCTTTCTGGCAGACGACGTGGCTGTCAAATCCGACGTTTACCATATTTATGGAATACATATCGTTGCACTTGACAAGATCTATCTCGTAGGGAGTATAATCTATCTGCGCGGATATATCGAAAAATGCCTGCTTATTTTCAAAGTTGCTTGCAAAGTCGTTACCCGTTCCCATTGGAATTACACCGACCGACACGCGCTCTCTCTGCTCGCTCGGCAGAGCCATTACGGCAAGCGTGGTCTCGCAGAGCGTTCCGTCGCCGCCGCACGCGATAAAGCAGACCTCGTCGCCCTCATCCGATAGCTTTGCAACATGCTCCTTGGTGTCGCCTATACATTCCGAGACGAAGAGATCGTAATCCACCTCTCGCTCTTCGCAGACGCGCTTGATATCAGCGCATACACTGTCAACAGACTGTCCTTTTCCCGCCTTGGGGTTAACGATAAAGCAATACTTCATTTGTGGCACCTTTTCTTTCTTAAAATTTTTAGAACGTGCGCGCATAGGCTTATTAAAAATAAGCCCTTAACTATATAATTATATCACACATTTCGACTTTTGTCTATAAGAAAGATTTTGATTATATAAATTTTCTAAAAAAAAGAAAATTCCGCCTTTCAATTCACAATCGCCCCCGACCGTCTGTGCGGTCGGGGGCGAGAGTGTATTGTGTGGTTTATTCTGTCTCTTCCTCGTCGTCTTTCGAGAGCCCGGGAGTGGGGATAATTCCGCCGCTAGTGTATCCGCACTTGGTACATCTCGCGGAGCCCGTATGTCTCTGTGTGGTATACGCTCCGCATTCGCAGTACGCATAATGGAAGGAAGAATTGAACAGCGAATAGTGATCCGTATAGGTATGCGTAGCATGTACAGCCTTAAACGCATTCAAGCGTCCACCGGTCACGCACCGTCCGTCAAGCGCATCGACCTCGTCTACCGTGTCGAGTATTCTCGCTTTGATATCTTCGGCTGTGAACGTAGGATTTTGTGCAAGAACAAGCGCTGCTACACCGGTTACAAACGGAGTTGCCGCCGAGGTGTTCTGGAAATAGTGATAACCCGCGTAGTGAACGCCGTCGTAATTGTTGACGGGCACGTTATGGTCCTCACCGCAACCTGCATTACACAGTGCCGTCGGGAACGTGGTAAGAATATTCACGCCGGGTGCAAAGAGATCGACAGATATTGCACCATAACTAGTTCCTTCTTTCCTCATATCGTTTTCGGTACTCGCACCGACTACAAGTAAATTATCGCAGTCTGAGAAAGAAGCAGGATACACTAAGTTAACATTACCTTCCGCTGGATCTACATTTAAATTAAAGTTCCAATTTCCAGCCGAACACACAACAAGTCCATCATAACCTAAAATTGCGAGTCTTAAATCGTTGTTTCTATCACTAAAGCTACCAGATAGATTAACAATCGGGATTCCTAACGCATCAGCCGCAAAAAGCGCGGATATAACCGACTCTTCATCTAAGTTTGAGGAATTCCCCTGCAGATTAGCCTTTAAAGACACCAGTTGAACATTCCAACACACACCAGAAACACCTGTACCGTTGTTCGCCTCCGCTCCTATAATTCCGGCAACCATAGTTCCGTGACCGGCTGGGTCTTGCAGACTGTCCGCCGCAGACTCATGTAATGTAAAGCTATCGCTAAGCGTTGTATTGACGCGATTCATAAGATCAGGATGGGTGGCATCAATACCGGTATCAATAACCCCAACAAGTACGGTTGAGTCACCTGTTTCGATATCCCAAGCATCAGGCAAGGATATTTTGTTTATCGCCCAATAATCCCCCACCCAAGACATATATTCGCCATCGCTTGGAATTGAATCTGTCCTTCCGGTAAATTGAATGCTTGCCAAATATATATCGTCACGAGCTTCAAGCTTTCTGACTATCGCAAGCATTTCCTCGGGAGTGTCGACGTCGTCTGAAAGATATATTAAATAACGCTTATATATCTCGTGGCTATCTCCACTGGAAGATTTATTTTCAATACTAATACAGCCTACGTCGGCAAAATCTTCCACAGTGTATTTTTTGGAGTTGTATGCGGGCTGAATTCTTACGGCTATCCTGCCCATTATCATAAGGTCAACAGTATCCTCGCGGATGTTGCTCTCGGGATATATGGATTTGTAGTTTTCAGCATTAAGCTCTCTGAACTTTGCGTTAAAGACGGCAACGTCTTCTTTGGTTACAATGCCTTTCTCATAAGCATCGGCAAGCGGGTAAAGCTGTCCCTTATGGAAAACGTTTATTCTTCTTCCAAACAGATATCTGAACTCGTATCCTGCTATGTCGTACGCGCCTAAGTTTCCGCGGGCAGAGGTGTCGACCACGTGCACGCAATAGGTGTTTCCAACCTGACCTAAGAACTGAATTTCCATATTTTCGACCTTTACAGACTCTTTGTCAATGTATACGTGAGCGTAAGCCTGGCGGATCTCCTCCTCCATCGCAGCATCGTACTGCACAATGACCTCCTCGGTCGGTGCTTCTGTCGGATCGTCGGTACTGTCGTCAACGAGTCCGCTCTGCCCGTCGGAGTTCGTATACGAACCGTCAGGAGTTATAGGATTGCCGTTCTCGTCGGTCTCTTCGGGCACGACGATATTGAACAGCTCAGAAAAGTTGCATCCCTCGCAAGAGCTGAGCATAAGCATAACAAGTGCTAATGCTACAAGTCTTACAAAATTCTTAAGGCTTCTTTGCATGATCATCCTCCGTTTATTTTATTATAAAGAGTGTTTAAAGCTCTTTTATTTAAGTGTAGCACAAGCGATATTGTTTGTCAATAGACTTGGGTAATAAAATGCGTTGATAAAAATTTTTGATCGAATAAATTTTCTGCATTTTTATGACCTTTTTGCCACCTCTTGCATATAATTACCGTGAGAACAAAATTTTTCTATACGGAGGCAGATATGCAGATCAACAGAGATGGACTTGAGAAGCTGCTCGCGATGAACGATCTTCAGCTCAAAATGATAATTTCAAGACTTGTAGCCGAGAGCGGCATCGATCCCGCGCAGTTCAATATGGACACAGGAAGCATCGAGAGCATCCGCCGCGTGCTCTCAAGCGCGACCGACGCACAGCTCGAGCAGATCGCCGAGCAATACGCAAAAAACACCCAAAACAAAAGGAGGTAGACCATGAGCGAGAGCAAGACCACCACCGAGACGGGAACGGGCGACGCTCTCTCGTCGGCTCTCGGCGCGATGCTCTCAAACCCCGAGATGCTCGGAGTGATAAGCTCGCTCGCCAAGGAGCTCAAGGATAGCTCGAAAACGCCGACCGAGGCAAAAGAACCCGAGGTCGAAGTCAGCAGTCCGCCGCCTGCCCCCGAGAACGATATGAGCGCGCTTGTCGGCAAACTCGCGCCGCTTTTGTCGGGCGCATCGTCGGCAGGCTCGAAGAAGGAGGATGACCGCGCCTGCCTTCTGCGTGCGCTCAAGCCGTATCTGAGCGAGGGCAGGAGCGAGGCGATCGACTACATCATAAAATTTTCGGTGCTTGCCAAGGCACTGAAAAATCTTTCATAGGAGGCGCAGAATGTACGTAAGGCCACCGAGCTACAGATACCAAGCGCCTATGCGCGTGCCCGAAAACTACAGCGGAAACACCTTCCGCGAAGAGCCCGAGGCGGTGCCGCCCGAACCCGTATCAGAACCCGAGCCCGCAGTCGAGACAGTCGCGATCGAAAGTGAAGAGAGCGCGGCAAAACCCGCGCTTCTCTCGCAGAAAGGCTTTTCACTCCGCCTCGGCTCGCTCTTCGGACGCGACCGCGGCATCGGCACCGAGGAGCTTCTGATCCTCGCGCTCATCCTGCTTCTCTCGGATACGGGGGACGGCGAGGGCTTTGACGATCTTATCCTTTTTCTCATCCTGCTTTTCTTTATCAAATAGCAAATAAAAAAGGGACTGCTTGATTTAGATGCAGAAGACGTGTTCTTCGTTTCGTCGGCGTACAAAGGTACGCGTGATTCGAAGAACGCGGCTAAAAAACACACATAAAAATGAATTTTGAGAGCATCGTCTCGAAAAATTCTACAAAAAACCGCTCTTGCTACCCAAATTAAGATAGCAAAAGCGGTTTTACTTTTATAATTTCGTGTGTTTTTGTTCTGCGCTAAATAAAGCAGTCCGTCGTTAGTGGCGCGGAAGGTCCTTTATCACCAGCGTCACCACATCCTTGCCCGCGACGTAGATGTTCTCGACGCTTGAATTTTCGTCAAAGAACCACTCGTTGCACGGCCACTCGGAAAACGGAAGATTTCCGTCCCATTCCTGACTGTAGCGGTAGCTTCCGACCGGCCAAAGCACAGTTATCGGATCAAAGAGCATATACGCCTCGGTGTCCCCGCCGTTGTGTCCGTGGTGGATGACCTGGAGCACGTCGCATCTCAGTTCCTCGCCATAGAGCTTGACCAAATTCTTGGTCTGCGTTCTGTCGCTGTCACCCGGGAAGAATATCCTGCAGCCGTCGACCTCGAGCAGACCTACCACGCAGGAGTCGTTGTAGCTTGCCATAACGTAGGGCTCGAGCATCTCGCTCGTCGAATACACCGTGTAGACCGCGTTTCTTATATGGTACACCTGACCTGCGCGTGCGGTATAGATCTCTGCGCCCTCGAAGCCGCGCATTCCCTCAAGAAGTGCGTTCGACTCCTCAAGTCCGTCGCCGATAGCCGTCATATGCGCTTCGTTCGGTCTGTTCCAGATAAAGCGCTCGACCTTAAGGCGCGAAACGAGCTCAGGCTTCTTTGCAAGCTCGAGCAGCATATACGCGTGGTCGTTGTGGATATGCGTTATCACCCACGCGGCAACAGTTATATTCTCCTTGTCGTCAGCAAGGCTCTCGATAGCGTTCATAAACAGATCTATACATCTGCCGTCGCCGCCGTCAAATACCATAAACGAGCCGTCCGCAAGCTTGACTACGTAGCTCATTCCGTTCTGTCTACCCGTGCTCTCAACTCCGATCTGCGTCAGCGTGGAGTCACAAAGGCTTTCGTATCGCTCCTTCTCTATCGAGGGGAGCGGATTGCCCTCAAGCAGCTCGATAGTAAGTCTTGTCTGCTTGGTCGCAGGGGTATGTATCGCGGTGATTATATGCTCGTCAGAGGTATATGTCGCAAATCTGTTCTCGCCTATTGTATTCTCGGCATAAAGTCCGAACACTCCGCCCTCTTCAAGCGAGGAAGTATATTTTTCGTAAGCTTCGAGAGAGGTCGAGTCGACAACTGCGGTCATCGAGCCGTTTCCGCCGTCGACTATCGCGATGATCTCGCCGTCGCTATAGCCGGGGAGCGCACTGATAACTCTCTCACTCTGCACCGAGAAGCACATACTCTCGTCAAATACGATCGAACCACCCTGCTTTGCCGCCGCAAGCGCGTCTCCGAGTCTGTCTACCGCGACAAGAGCCGCCTCAACGTCGTAAAAGCCGATAACCAGCTTTCTCTCTATGAGCTCGACTTTACATTCACCAAAGCCAAGCTCGCCATAAAGCTGCTTCGACTCGTCGAAGTTTGTCTTGCCGACAACTATCGCGAATTCATTTTCATCCCTGCTCTCGCCAAATCCGACGAAGTCGGTCTCGAGCGAAGGTCGCTTGCCCGTGACCTCAAAGATCTTGTCTCTGAGCGCGGAATACACCTTTTTTTCGTCCTCGTTCGCGTTCTCTGCTCGGATAAGCTTGCAGGCAAGCTCTCCGTCAAGTAAAATTCGGTTTATTCCGTCGTCACTCGCCTTATCGGTGTCTCCCATACTCTCAGAGCCTACCTCGGTCGCGCCGCTCTCCTTGTTTTCGTTACAGGAGACGAGCAAAACCGAGCAGACGAGCATAAGACAAAGAAGAAGTGTAGTTATTTTTGCTCTGAAATTGCTGTTTTTCATATTTTTCATACTTATTTCATTCTCTTCTGTCTGCGGATATCCGTTCCTGCAAACGGGAGCGGATAATACTCGCCGAAGAGTCTGCTAGTAATTCTTTCGGTATACTTGTCCTCTATCTCCTTACGCGAGAGGTTGGTGTTGATAAAGGTACACTTTCTGTTATTTATTCTTGAGTTTATCACGTCGTAAAGGCAGGAGACCGTGAACTGATTTACCACCTCTGTGCCGAGGTCGTCGATGATTAGCAGGTCTGCCTCGTAATATCTCTCAGTGCCGCGCACGCTTCCGTCGCCCGCGCCCGTACCGAAGCGGCGAGCCTCGAAGTCGCCGATCATGCCGACCGCGCTCACGTAAAGCACGTCGTATCCGCGCTCGATGACCTTTTTTGCGACCGCTGTGGACAGATGCGTCTTGCCAAGTCCCGTCGAGCCGAGAAGGAGATAGTTTCTGTATGTATTTGCGTCAAAATCCGATGCAAACCTCTTGAGCGCGCCGACGAACATCTCCATATTTTCGTAGCTTGCGCCGCCACCTCTGTAATATTCAAGCGAGAAATTCTCAAAGCTCTGCGTTCTGATGAGTCCGCCGAGTCCCGACGACTCATAACCCGCAAGCACGAGAGCCTTTTTCATACATTCGCACATCTTCGTGCCGACGTATCCTGTGTCGCCGCACTTCTCGCATTCGTATTTCACATCGGAGTAGTCCGCGCTATATCCGTTTGCCACAAGCAACGCGCCGCGCCTTGCAAGCAGCTCTTCGTTTCTCGCCTTGAGTGCCTCGACAGCGGCTTCTGTATCCTTTTTGCCCGAGCTGATGATCCGCATTATCTCAAGCCCTGTGCCCGACAGCACCGAGTCAATATCCTTGACCTCGGGAATTCTGCCGTACAGCTCGAAGCGGCGCTCGTCCGCCTTCTCGCGCGCACGTCTGTATTTTTCGGAGTATTCCGCTTTTATACGGACGAAGTCCTCTCTGTTATATCCCATATCAATTCTCCCATCTGCGTCTTACTTCAGATCCTCAAAGCTTCGCTTGAGTGCCGCCTCAAAGAAATCGTCAAGCTCGTAGCTCTTGTCTCCCTCGCCCGAGTCCTTTGACGGCTTGCTCTTCTGCTCGAATGCAAGTACCTCTTCCTCGGTGCGAAGTCCCTCCGCGTGCCATTTTTCAAGTATCGCGTCCGCGTACTTTGGCAAAGGCTTCTGAGTCGCGTCCACGGTTATATCGTAAGCGACGCGGATGACCTCGATGCCGTACCCGAACTTCTGCGTCCACTTATCAAAAAGCGTTTTTTCTGTTCTCGACAGCTCTCGCGAGCCCATGCCGAAGAGCTGCTTGATCTTGCCCACGACCTCAGCCGAGTGCTCGATGATCGCAATTCGCGCGACCACGGCAGACTCGGTGGTTATTCCCTCGTCGTAGAAGCTGAGTGCGAGCTTTTCGGGGTATCGCAGGCCCTTTTTGCCTATTCTCGTCGCGTACGCAAGTATCGCGAGCACCGCCTCTTCCTCAAATCCGAGCTGATCGACAAGCCCAGCCACTATTCCCGTGTCGTAGGAATTGAAGGTCCTGCCGACCACTCTCTGCGCCTCGTCGATAAACTGCGCTGTGACTCTTCGCTTCTCGAAGAGTGCCGCAAGCTCGTCTGTCGCGTAAGGCGACACGCCCGTGCTCTTCTCAACGGCTCCGCCTCTGTGTGCGGTCGGTGCGCTCGTTTTGGGTTCTTCTGCCGACTCGGGCTTCTCGGTCTTAGGCTTGCTCTTCTGCGATCTTGCCGCCGATATAACACCCGCGCCGCGCCAGAATTTGAGCGAGGCGTCGATCTCGGGCTTCTCAAGTCCGAGCGTGTCCGTGAGCGAGAATTCCGCATTGACCTCGCCGTTCTCGTCCGCCGCCATCATAAGCGCGATGAGTATTCGCATATCCTGCTCGTCTGCATTCGAGAGGATATCCGCAAGGTTTTCGGGAACTTCCCCGTTTATGTATCTGAGAGTTATCTTTGCCATCTTAAAATGCCCTTCTTAATTCAAAATTTCATTTGAGGGCACCCAAGATGTCCTCAGTCAAGCTCTTTTGCTATCTCGTAGCAGAGTGCCATCAGCGAGTCGCCGATGTGTACGTTCTCGATTATCAGCTTGCTCTGTCCGTCGTCGAGATCTGTACCCGTGAAGTTCCAGATGCCGCTAACCTTAGTTCCGTGCAGACGCTCTACGACCTCTTTTGCGTGCTCCTTCGGGAGCGTGAGGATAACGATATGCACGCCGTACTCGTTGAGCTTGCTCTCAAGCTCGTCCATCGAATAGACGTTTATACCTGCGACCTTCTTGCCTATTACCTCGGGAAGAACGTCGAACATAGCAACGACGTCAACGCCGCGCTTCTCGAACATCGGGCTCTTGACGAGTGCCATTCCGAGATTGCCCGCGCCGACCACCGCCGCGCGAAAGCCGAAGCTTACGCCAAGGATCTCGCAGATCTTCGAATAAAGGTAATTTACGTTGTAGCCGTAGCCCTGCTGACCGAAGCCGCCGAAGCAGTTGAGGTCCTGACGGATCTGAGACGCGGTAAGGTTCATCATTCTCGAGAGCTCAGCAGAGCTGACTCTCGTCTTTCCCTCGCGGATGAGCACGCGGAGATATCTGAAATATCTCGGAAGTCTCTTGACTACCGCCGAGGAAACGTCGGGACGCGAGACAGAACCACCGTAGGACTGATCCTGCTCTGCGCGCAAAAGCTCGTCGAACTCGTCGATATTTCTGTTCTTATCGTTAAAATCTGCCATTATTTATATACCTTCTTTTCATAAAATACGTATTTTTCAGTTTCCGTCGTCGTTTGCCGAAGCATTGAGCGAAGTATCTGCAAAATTACCCGCAAGATACTCGAAATAGCCCTGTGCCGCAACCATAGCCGCGTTATCCGAGCAAAGCTTCAGCGACGGGCGGCAAAATTCGACTCCGCGGCTCTTGCAAAGTGTCTCGAGCGCGCCGCGTATGTGCGAGTTTGCCGCAACTCCCCCCGCAAGCACGAGGCAACGCGAGGAATGTGTGTCAAGGATATATTTTGTCTTTTTGACTATTGCGTCAACTATAGTTTTCGTGTAGGATGCCGCGATATCCGCGTGCGAGGGCTCGACACCCTTCTGTCGCTCGGAGTTGATGTAGTTGAGCGCCGCGGTCTTGAGTCCGCTGAACGAGAAGTCCGCGTTGTCTCCGACGATCGCAGGAGATGGGAGCTTTATCGCCTTCGCGTCCCCCTCCTTTGCAAGCGCATCCATAGCCGCGCCGCCGGGGTAAGGCATACCGATCACGCGTCCGATCTTGTCAAACGCCTCGCCTGCCGCGTCGTCTCTCGTCGCGCCGATCTCGACAAAATCGGTGGGATCGTCAACCGAATAGAACGAGGTATGTCCGCCCGACACGACGAGCGCCGTGAAGGGAGGCTTGAGCTCCGTGTATTCAAGATATGCCGCCGCAACGTGCGCCTTGACGTGATTTACCGCGACGAGCGGTATCTTGTGCGCAAACGCGAGCGACTTTGCGAAGTTCACGCCCACGAGCAGCGCGCCGATCAGTCCGGGGTGCGAGGTGACAGCAATACAGCCGACCTCCCCGATGCCGATGCCCGCAGTCTCGAGTGCCTCGTAGGTAATTCTGCTGACCGCCTCGATGTGCGCACGGCTTGCGATCTCGGGTACGACTCCGCCGTAAAGACGGTGTATTTCTATTTGTGAAGCGACGATGTTGGAAAGTATCTCTCGCCTGCCCTCTTCCATACGGACGACGGCAGCAGAGGTCTCGTCGCAGGAGCTTTCAATTCCTAAAACGTACATTTCTATGCCTTTCGTTTATCAGATGCTTTTTGTCATAACGCACGCGTCCTCGGTGGGCTTTGAGTAGAAATTCTTGCGTTTTCCGCATTCCTCCCAGCCAAGCGAGGTATAAAGCGAGCGTGCGGCGATGTTGGACTCTCTCACCTCGAGCGAGAGAAAGACTATCCCTTTCTCTACGGCGAGCTGCTCGATCGCGCTCATCAGCGCTCTGCCCACGCCGCGCCTGCGAGAGTCAGGGTGCGTAGCCACGTTGACTATCTGCCCCTCGTCGAGCACACAGATCATTCCCACGTAGCCGAGCACACGACCGTCCTCGATCGCGACCAGCCCCGTAGCCTGCTCTGTAAGCAGAAATTCAAGGCTCTCGCGCGGCCACGGGCACGAAAAGGAGAGCTCCTCGATCTCTGCCACCGCGTCAAGATACTCGCGTGCGATAGCTTGTATTTCGATCATATCAATAGCCGAAGATACCGCTTAGCGAGTCGTCGTTGTCTATCCAATCGTTTACGTCGATCACGCGGAATTCCTCGTTCGTGTCGCGCACGATGACCTGCGAGATGCCTGCGTTGATGACCATACGCTTGCACATCATACAGCTCGACGTACCGCTGACAAGCTCCCCGCTCTTAGCGTCAACGCAGACCATATAGATGGTCGAGCCGAGCATTCTCTCGCGAGATGCGGCGATTATCGCGTTAGCCTCGGCGTGAACCGAGCGGCAAAGCTCGTATCTCTCTCCGCGGGGGATGTTGAGCTTGTCTCTCATACAGTAATTGAGGTCGCTGCAGTTCTGTCTGCCGCGGGGCGCGCCGTTGTATCCGGTCGAGACGATAACGTCGTCCTTTACGATGATCGCGCCGTACTTTTTGCGCAAGCAGGTGCAACGCTCGGCAACCGTCTGCGCGATGTCAAGATAGTAATTATGCTTTGAAACTCTGCTCATAAAAACCTCCGCTGAAATTTTTACATACTAATACAATTATAATTATACACCCAGAAGAAGAATAAATCAAGAGCTTTTTTCATCCATTTTTGTTTTTTCGACATTTTTTTGTAAAAGAAAAAAAGCTGCCGATGCAGCTTTTTGTTTATTTGATATTTTCACCCTCTATAACAACAACGCTGTCGAGGTCAATATAGATATTATCAAGATCTTCTCCCGGGCGGGTGAAGTAGTATATCCTTACCTCTCGTCCGTCGGTAAGCTTATAAACTCTCGAGTGCGGTCCGCTCGTGCCCTCGATGCCCTCAGCCGAGAAAAGCTTTGCCACGTCATCTATAGTCATATCCTCGGTCAGCTTATCAAGCAGTGCGGGATCGACAAGCTCGTCTATCTGCACTCTGGATACAATGCTCTGCTCTTTGTCGTTTTCGTTATAGGTCTGGTAATGCACGTAGACGGGGCGACCGTCCTCAAGGTAGTATCTGTCGGTATGTGAAAAGGGCATATCCTCATACGCGACCTTGAGTATTCTTCTGACCTCACTTTGCGCCATACCCTCCGTGATCAGATCAAGGCGCACTTGCTCTACCGCGCCGCTCTTCAGCTCCGAGCTGCAGGCAAAAAAGCACATACAGAGCAAAAGCGACATTAATATAAGAACGTATTTTTTCATGTTTTCTCCTTGGTTTATTGAAATACATAATAACGGTCACCGCCGCACTTTCGTCTGTTGCTGATACGAAATATATATATCCAACCTGTAGGGACCGGCGTCCCGACGGTCCAAGCTCGTATCGGCTACAAATTGAATATCCGTCTATGGTTAAAATAAAGATAACGGACAAAAAAGATATATTTATCCTTTGCTTTAGGACCGTCGGCAACTTGGTGCAGGGACGCGCGGTCCCTACAATCGAGAGAGAGCCTTGCCCCATTTCAGCGGTCATCCTGAGCGGAACGGCGAGATATTGTTTAAAGTAGAGATTATATCTCATTTTAACACAGTTTGGTCGTCGTGTCAAGCAACAAGAGTGGATTTCGTAAAGTTGCACAAATAGCAACGCTAAAATTATAAAAAACCAACAAGGCACCTGCTAATGCAGATGCCTTGTGTATTTTGATCTATCAGTTCTTAGGCTTCTTGATCTTATTAAGCTTCTTGTTCATCTTGAGGAGCTCTTCCTTGGTGAAGCTTATATTCATCATTCCCATCATACTCGTAAGTCTGAGGACGGTGAAGCCGCCCATCATTTCCATAAGTCCGCCGCCTGCGCTCAGATCGACGTCAAAGCCGCCCGACTTCTTTTCTCCGTCGTCTTTGCCCTTCTTATTGGCGTCCATCTTCTTCTTGAGCTTAAGTCCCATTCCCATAAACCACATTTTTCCGCGCTTCGACTTCATAATGTCGCCGATGGTATCGTTGAGAGAATATCTTCCCTCGGGAGCGGTAACGTCGAACCAATTGAGAACTGCGCCTACCTCGCGGAGAACGTAGTCCATATTCATCTCGTCTACCTTGCGGATCTTGCCCTCGTCGGAAAGCTCGCCCGCCTTCGCTACGATGGTGGTCTCGCCTACGTTCTTGACGTCAAAGTAGAAGAAGTGATCGGGTGCGCTCTTCTTACCGATGCTCTCACCGTTGACGAAAAGCTCGACCTCGGGGAGATTGGAGTAAACGGTGACCTTAGTAACGTCCTCAACTCTGTCGATATATCTCTTGCCGAACAGATGTACGAAAGGATCTTCTTCGGGAGAAACAAGCCAAGCCTTGTACGCATAGAACGCGTCCTTCTTGTACTTACGGTCCATAGTAACGAGGCCCTTATGGTTCTGTCCGTTCTCGCCGCCCTCTGCTCTTGCGTCAGCGCCGAAATCGAACATATTCCATACGTGTGTCGCCCACATAAACTTTCTCGGGAAGAGCTGCTTGATAAGCTCCTCGTGGTAGTAAGCCTGATATTCCTCGGTGTAGTCTCCCTGCTTAGGGTCACTCGTGTGCCAATTGAGAGCCTCGCATCCGTACTCCGAGCAGCCGATCGGGATGTTCGGGTGGGTTGCGTGGAACTTATCGAACCAAGGTCCGTTCATAGTGGTGTCGCCGCCGTACCAGCCAAAGTAGTGGTTGTAGGAAACAACGTCGGGGATCTGCAGATAGGGGTCGTCCATCTTACACATAGAAACTGCCGCTATGGTAGTAAGTCTGGTCTTGTCCATATCGTGAACGAGATCGTTGAGAATTCTGTGGTTCTCGAGCAGATCCTCATCCGAGCCGCCGATCGAGATCTCGTTGGAAAGTCCCCAGACTACGATACAAGGATGGTTATAGTTCTGCGAGATAAGCTCCTTCATCTGAGAGATGGTGTTCTCGCGTCCGGTGGGCATATGCTTGGAGATATAGGGGATCTCAGCCCAGATAACGAGACCCTTTTCGTCGCACAGATCGTAGAAGTACTGATCGTGCTGATAGTGTGCAAGACGGATAGTGGTCGCACCGACCTCCATAATGAGATCGATGTCCTCCTCGTGATGCTCGGGAAGAAGCGCGTTACCTACGCCCCATCTGTCCTGATGGCGAGATACGCCGCGCAGAGGATATTCCTCGCCGTTGAGGATAAAGCCGTTATTGGGATCGATCTTGAAGCTACGGCAGCCGAAGCGTGTGCAAACGTTGTCAAGAACGTTCTCGCCCTCAACTATCTCTGCCTCACAGCAGTAGAGGTAAGGATCACGGCGTCCGTGCCAAAGGTGAACGTCCTTGATCTCGAAGGTCACCTTAGTGTCGGTGGTAACGATCTTCTGAAGCTCGTTCTCTTCCTTGTCGTAGACGGTGTACGCAATCTGCTGACCGTCCTTGATATTCTTTACGAATACCTCGACCTCGACCTTAGCGTCCTTGCCCTCGATCTCGGGTGTGACCTTGATGCCGGGCGCGCCGTAGTAGTCAAGATCGAAGTGGCTGTCGTTTACGCAGATAAGATTTACGTTTCTGTAAAGACCGCCGTAGAAGGTGAAGTCTGCCATCTGCGGATAAACGGTCTCGTTCGGCGAGTTGTCCACAACAATAGCAAGCTCGGTCGCGTCGGTGAGCTTATCGGTAAGCTCTACTCTCCAGGTGGAGTAGCCGCCGTCGTGGTGTGCGAGCTTCTCGCCGCCGACGTAAACGTCAGCCGAGGAGTTCGCGCCGCGGATCTCAAGATAGTAGTGATCTGCTTCGGGGAGCTCGGACTTTACGAGCGTCTTTTTGTAGAGGCAAGAGCCGCGGAAGTAGTCGTTTCCGCCGTCAAAGCCGTCTTCTGCGTTCCAGGAGTGAGGAAGATTGACCTCAACGCCCTCACGCGCGCTGATATCGGTGGTGTTCTTTACGAAAAGCCAGCCGTTGTTGATGTTAAGAATGTTTCTCACGATTTTTCTCCTTCATTTCGGATTTGGGGTATTTTTATAAGTATATCAGAAAATTCTCAAAAAGTCTATAAATATTGTAAACTATCGAGACGCCCGACACAAATTGTCGGGCGTCATCTTAAAAGGTCGTTTTCAAAGTGCCCCTATCAGCCTTCGGTGATCTCTGCGGGAGCTTCGCCGCGGCCAAGGTCTGCATTCATCTTAGCAAGAGTCTTCTTATCAAGGTTGTAGATAAGTCCAAGACCGATGAACTGCATTACTGCTGCTACAAGGAAGAGGATAGCAACGAGCGTACGGAGCTGTACCGCGAACTCCCACGAGAGAAGAGTTACGTCGATGAACTCAGCGCCGGTCTCGGGATCGATCGCGTTGTTTACGTAGCCCATACCCTGCATAATGATAAGAGCAACTGCAGGACCTACACCCTGAGCAAGCTTACGGAAGAAGGAGTGGAGCGAATATACAACGCCTTCCTCTCTCTTTCCGGTCTTCCACTCGTTGTAGTCGATAGCGTCGCCCATCATAGCCCAAGAAACAGTGGAGTAGATACCGAGTCCGAGGCTGTATACGAGCTGACAGAGGATGTAAATAACAAGGTCGAGTCCGACGTTATCGGGAGTGATGATAAACAGACCTGCGCCGCCGATGATGGAGCAGATAGAACCTACGACCGAAAGCTCCTTCTTACCGTACTTGGTTACCATCTTACGTGCGAGAGGTGTGAAGAGAACGATCGGGATCATAGCGAAAAGCTGAACGATACCAGAGATCTCAGTGTTCTTGAAGTAGATCTGGAAGGTTACAGAAACTGCGGTAGCCGCACCCTGCATACCTATAAACATACCCATAGCGGCGATGGTTGCACCGACTGCGGGACGGTTCTTTACGAAGTTGCCGAGAGCCTTGAATACGTTGAACTTAGGCTGGTCCTCGTTGAGCTTGGTGTCGATGTCAACGCGGATCTCGGTGTTTTTGATCATAAACTGGAAGAAGATAAATCCGAGCACGCCCATAACGAGTGCTGCAACGAATACCATAGTGCCGTTAAGAGACTCGTCCTCGTTGTAGATCAGGAAAGGAAGGATTACCATAGGAAGCATATTTCCTACCATGGAGCCGATAGAACGCCAAGCAGAAAGAGATGCACGGTCTGCGGGATAGTTGGAAATAAGCGAGAGGAGAGATCCGTAAGGAACGTTTGCGATAGTATAGAAAGCATCCCATACAACGTATCCTGCGATAAAGATTATAAACTTAGCCCATACGGGAGCACCCGGGAAGGGCAAGAAGCAGCAAGCTCCGCCGACGATAAGTCCGATAGAGCCTATGAAAATGTACTGCAAAAACTTATTTCTTCTCTTGTAAACGTGCTTATCCGCGTCGATGATAGAACCGATAAGCGGGTCGTTGATAGCGTCCCATACCTGAACGATTATGAGAAGGAGCGAATACCACGCGCTCATACCCATTACCTGAGTCCAGAAGAGAGCCATTGTTCCCTTGAGCGCAAAGCTCATGTTACAGCCAAGGTCGCCGGCTGCATAAGCGACACTGTCTCTTATGCCAAACTTGCGGTGACCGTTGGCATCAAGTTTCTTTTCTTTTTTCATTGTTGATTTCCTCTTTCTTGTTGATTTTTTACAAAAAATTGCCTTTCTGCGCACAAAATGGGCGCAAATAGGGCGTTGTGGGGATCTCTATCTTTAGTATAAAGTATTTCTCTTTACATCGTGAGTATTTTTTTAATCTTTTTTTGTAAAATGTTTATATTATTGTTCCAAATACTATTGAAATTACACAAAAACTGTGGTACAATAAGATATATTGTTATGAAAATTTGTACCGCGCGAATAAAATTGATTGGAGTACGGAATGTTTTACGAAAATGAGCTTCGCCTTTTGCGCGACGTATTCAAAAAGCTTCATATCCGCACGACCCTGTCCTCCCCCGCCTCCCCCGTGACCGAGATAATTCCCGAATGCTTCGAGCTGCTCGGCAACCGCGCGCTCTCCGGTGTGAGCGTAAATGAGTTCTTCGGCACGCCTGAGGGGAACATAATATACAAATACACCCACGCACAACGTCTCGGATTCATCTTTTTCCTCTTGCCGGAGCGCACACCGTCGGCGATTCTTGCCATCGGTCCTTTTTTGTGCGCGCCTCTGTCACAGGCGCAGATACCCGAGGTCGCCGAGATGTCAGGCATTCCTCCAAAGGATATAAAGCTGCTCGAGAGCGTTATGAGCAACATCCCCGTGCTCCCCGAGTCGAGCCACGTGTACGCGATGCTCGAATCCTTCTGCGAGCGCATATGGGGCGACTCAACGTCCTTCCGAATGATCGATCTCAATCTCGAGATGACCTCGCCCGATTTCAAGGTAGATCTGCACGGCTCGATCGACGAGCCCGAGACCGTGCTTCTCAATATGAAGCTGATGGAGCAAAGATACAACTATGAAAACGAGCTTATGGATGCGGTCACGCACGGTCAGTCACGCAAGCTCTCTTCCCTGCTCACTTCGGTAAGCGACAACTATTTTGAGAAGCGAGTGGCAGATCCCCTCAGAAACGCGAAGAATTATATCATAATAATGAATACTCTTCTGCGTAAGGCTGCTGAGCGAGGCGGAGTACATCCGATACACCTCGACAGCCTCTCGTCAAGCTACGCTTTCAAGATAGAGCAATTGCAGGCAGTCAAGCAGGCACGCGAGCTTATGAGTGAAATGTTCTCTTCCTACTGCCGTCTTGTCAGAAAACACTCGATGAAGAGCTACTCGCCCATCGTCCAGAAGGTCATATTACTGATCGACTCGGATCTCTCGGCAAATCTCTCGCTCAGCTCGCTTGCAAAAACTCAGAACGTCAGCCCCGGATATCTCTCGACGATATTCAAAAAGGAGACGGGCAAGACCATCACCGAGTATATCAGCGACGAACGAATAAAGCTTGCCTCGCGCCTGCTGACCACCACTCATCTGCAGATACAGACCATAGCCCTGCACTGCGGAATAATAGACGTTCAGTATTTTTCAAAAATATTCAAGAAAAAAACGGGAAAAACCCCGAAAGAATACCGCGAATACGCGAAATAATGCTTAAAATAAAGGAGATACCGTCTTGAAGAAATTTCTTGATAAGGACTTTTTGCTCTCTACCGAGTCTGCAAAAAGACTGTACCACGATTATGCGGCAGATATGCCTATCATCGATTACCACTGTCACGTAAGCCCCCGTGAGATCTACGAGGACAAAAGATTTGAGAACATCACCGAGCTCTGGCTCGGCGGTGACCACTACAAGTGGAGACTTATGCGCTCGAACGGTGTGGACGAGTTCTACATCACGGGAGACGCAGAGCCGCGTGAGAAATTCCGCAAATTTGCAGAGGCTCTTCCTCTTGCCATCGGCAACCCGATGTACCATTGGTGCCACCTTGAGCTGAAGAACTACTTCGGCTACGAGGGAACACTCAATGCAAGCACGGCAGACGAAGTCTACGACCTCTGCGGCGAGAAGCTCAAGGAAGGATCCATGAGCGTCCGCGGACTTATCAAGCAGAGCAACGTTAAGTTCATCGGAACTACCGACGACCCCTGCGACAGCCTTGAATACCACAAGCTCATCGCGGCGGACGGTACTATGGACACCGTAGTTGCCCCCTCCTTCAGACCTGACAAGGCACTCAACATCGACAAGGACGGCTGGCGCGACTACATCCGCGTGCTCTCCTCTGTGTCGGGCATCAAGATCGTCAGCCTTGACACTCTCAAAGAAGCACTCAGAGCGAGAATAGACCACTTCGACGCGTGCGGATGCCGCGCGAGCGACCACGGACTTGACTACGCGGTATACGCAGAGGCAAGCGAGGCAGAGCTGCACGAGCTTTTCAAGCGCGCGATGGCATGCGACAAGATAACTGCCGCTGAGGCTGAACCCTTCAAGACCTCACTGCTCCTCTTCTGCGCCGCTGAGTACGCAAAGCGCGGATGGGTAATGCAGATACACTACAACTGCCTGCGCAACCCCAATTCGACCACCTTCAAGAAGCTCGGCCCCGACACCGGCTTTGACTGCATCGGTCCGAACTCGAGCTCGGCTATCCCGAAGCTTCTCGACAAGCTCTATGCGACCGGCACTCTCCCCAAGACCGTGCTCTACAGTCTTGATCCCGGTGACAATCAGTTCCTCGACTGCATCATCGGTGCATTCCAGGGAAGCGAGGCGCAGGGCAAGCTCCAGCACGGAAGCGCTTGGTGGTTCAACGATCACAAGCAGGGTATGCGCGATCAGCTCGTCAGCCTTGCAAACCTCAGCCTGCTCGGCAACTTCGTCGGTATGCTGACAGACTCGCGCAGCTTCTTAAGCTACGCTCGCCACGAATACTTCCGCAGAATTCTCTGCGAGCTTATCGGCGAGTGGGTAGAAAACGGAGAATATCCCAATGACGATGCCGCGCTTGAGCAGATCGTCAAGGGCATATGCTACAACAACGCAAAACGCTACTTCGGTATATAAAATAACTCAAGGAGACAGAATTTATGCCTATGAAAATGACATTTCGCTGGTACGGCGAGGGCAACGACAAAATAAAGCTCTCGGATATCAAGCAGATCCCCGGTGTTGACGGTATCGTGTGGGCTCTTCACCACAAGATGCCCGGCGAGATCTGGGAAGAGAGTGAGATCGCAGAGGTAAAGCGTCAGCTCGACGAGTACGGATTTAATATGGACGTCGTTGAGTCTGTAAACGTTCACGACGACATCAAGATCGGTCTTCCCTCACGCGACGGCTACATCGAAAACTACAAGACAACCATCAGAAATCTCTCGAAGTTTGGAGTAAAGGTCATCTGCTACAACTTTATGCCTATATTCGACTGGACGAGAAGCAATCTCTTCCATCCCGTAGGCGACGGCTCGACCGCGCTCTTCTACGAGAAGAATATGATCCAGGACGACTACAACGCTATGGCGAAGTACATTCTGGACTTCACCGAGAAGTACAATATGTCCTTTCCCGGTTGGGAGCCCGAGAGAATGGCAAAGCTCGACGAGCTCTTCAAGGCTTACGAGGGCGTTGACCACGAAAAGCTCTGGGCAAATCTGAAGTACTTCCTTGAAGCAATTATGCCCACCTGCCGCGAGTGCGACATCAAGATGGCTATCCACATGGACGATCCGCCTTGGGATATCTTCGGTCTTCCCCGTCTGCTTATCAACGAGGAGAACATCGACCGCTTCTTGAAGATGGTCGACGACGAGTATAACTGTCTCACTCTCTGCTCGGGAAGCCTCAACGCTGACCCCAACAACAACGTTGCGGATATCGTCCGCAAGCACTGCGACAGAATCGCGTTCGCGCACATCAGAAACGTAAAACACTTTGAGAACGGAGACTTCTCCGAGGCGAGCCACCGCGACTGCGACGGCGACACGGGTATTCTCGACATCCTCAAGGCGTACCACGATTGCGGATACGAGGGCTACATCCGTCCCGACCACGGCAGACATCTGTGGAACGAGGGTCCCGGCAACGTTCGGCCCGGCTACGGTCTTTACGACCGCGCACTCGGCATAATGTATATGCTCGGCGTTTGGGACAGCCTTGAAAAGTTTGATAGAAAATAATTTTGGAGGTAAATTAAAATGATAGATCTTCCCCTTAAGATAGACTATACCGGAAAGGTAGTAGTAGTAACCGGTGCCGGCGGACTTATCTGCGGCGCTATGGCAAGAGCATTTGCACAGTGCGGCGCAAAGGTAGCGGCACTCGACCTCAACGAAGAAGCAGTACAGAAGCTCGCTGACGAGCTGACGGCCGACGGCTTTATTTGCAAGGGCTACAAGGCAAACGTGCTCGATCCCGAGGCACTCGAAGCTGTTCACGCGGCTGTTGTAGCTGACCTTGGCGAGTGCGACATTCTCGTTAACGGCGCAGGCGGCAACAACCCCAGAGCGACGACCGACAACGAATATCAGCACGAGGCAAAGGAGGGCGGCAAGTCCTTCTTCGATCTCGATCCTTCGGGCGTTGATTTCGTATTCAAGCTCAACTTCCAGGGAACACTCCTTCCCACACAGGTATTTGCAAAGGACCTCGTAGCAAAGAAGGGCGGCTGTATTCTCAACATCTCCTCGATGAACGCGTACACTCCTCTCACCAAGATCCCCGCATACTCCGCGGCTAAGGCAGGTATCTCGAACTTTACTCAGTGGCTTGCTACCCACTTTGCAGGCACGGGCATCCGTTGCAACGCGATCGCACCCGGATTCCTCGTTTCCGCACAGAACTACAAACTCCTCTTCAACGAGGACGGCACTCCTACGGCAAGAAGCGCAAAGATCCTCAAGGGAACTCCCATGGATCGCTACGTTGACGCATCCGAGCTTCTCGGTGCTACTCTCTTCCTTTGCGACGACCGCTCGGCATCTGCGATCACCGGAGTAGTTCTCCCCATCGACTGCGGTTTCGCGGCTTACTCGGGAGTTTAATTTTCACAAATCAGAGACTAAGGAGATAAAGATATGGAAAAATTCATACCCGTTGTCGTCATCAAGGAGATCGGCGAGACAGACAAGATACTTTCCGCGCTCAAGGGCGTAGGCATCAATTGCGCCGAGATTACCTTCAGAACCGCTTGCGCGGCTGAGGCTATCGCGTACGCGTCAAAGAACTATCCCGATATGGAGATCGGTGCAGGAACGGTCATCAATGCTGAGCAGTGCGAGGCGGCACTCGCAGCAGGCGCGACCTTCATCGTATCCCCCGGACTTTCGCCCGCAGTTGCAAAGATCTGCAACGCCAGAGGCATTCCCTACTTTCCCGGATGCGTAACCCCCACCGAGATTATGGCGGCGCTCGAGCTTGGCATCACCACGGTCAAGTTCTTCCCCGCAAACGTCTACGGCGGACTCAAGGCGCTTAAGGCGCTTTCCGCTCCCTTCCCGCAGGTCAAGTTCATTCCCACGGGCGGAGTAGACCGCTCCAACATCGACGAGTTCCTCGCATTTGACAAGATCGCGGCTATCGGCGGCTCCTTCTTCGTAAAGGAAGCTCTCGAGGCGGCAGAGAAAAAGGAGAACTGATATGAAAATAGTAACTTTCGGCGAGCTTATGCTCAGACTTGCACCCAACGGATATTACCGCTTCTTCCAGAACGATCAGATGCAGGCTACCTTCGGTGGCGGCGAGGCTAACGTTGCGGTATCTCTTGCAAACTACGGTATGGAGAGCGTTTACGTGACCAAGCTCCCCAAACACGCTATCGGTCAGGCGGCAGTTGATTCGCTCCGCTACTTCGGCGTTGACACATCGAAGGTAGTTCGCGGCGGCGATCGCGTCGGCATCTACTTCCTTGAAAAAGGCGCATCTCAGAGAGGCTCGGTTTGCATCTATGACCGCGCACATTCCGCGATCGCTGAGGCACAGCCCTCGGATTTCGATTGGGATGCTATCTTTGAGGGAGCTGATTGGTTCCACTTCACAGGCATCACGCCCGCTCTCGGCGGCAATCTCGTAGAGATCTGCCTTGAGGCTTGCAAGGCGGCAAAGGCAAAGGGAGTAAAGATCTCCTGCGACCTCAACTACCGCGGCAAGCTCTGGACCAGAGCAGAGGCACGCGAGGCTATGACAAAGCTCTGCGAGTACGTTGACGTTTGCATCTCCAACGAGGAGGACGCAAAGGACGTATTCGGCATCGAGGCTGAGGGCACCGATATCTACGGAGGCAAGCTCAACCACGAGGGCTACAAGTCGGTTGCAAAGCAGCTCGCGGACAAGTTCGGCTTTGAGAAGGTAGCTATCACTCTCCGCACCTCTATCTCGGCAAGCGACAACGACTGGGCAGGAATGCTCTTCGACGGTGAGAACTACTGCTTCTCCAAGTCCTACCACCTCCACATCGTTGACCGCGTAGGCGGCGGCGACTCCTTTGGCGGCGGACTTATCTACGCTCTTCTTAACGGCAAGACCACCCAGCAGGCGATCGAGTTCGCGGTTGCCGCATCTGCGCTCAAGCACAGCGTAGAGGGTGACTACAACAGAGTCAGCGTTTCCGAGGTTGAAAAGCTCGCAGGCGGCGATGGCTCGGGACGAGTTCAG
>JAFTKL010000025.1 GCA_017453285.1 Clostridia bacterium
CGAACTCCATAGAGCGATAAAGCGCGCCGTCAACACCGATCATTCCGATGATGTGAAGAATAACGTCCTTACCCGATACAAGCGGAGAGAGCTTGCCTACGAGATTGAAGCGGATAGCCGAGGGCACCTTGAACCAAGCTTTGCCGGTTGCCATTCCTGCCGCCATATCCGTACTTCCTACGCCCGTCGAGAATGCTCCGAGAGCGCCGTAGGTACAGGTATGGGAGTCAGCGCCGATGATAAGCTCGCCGGGCGCTGTGAGTCCCTTTTCGGGGAGAAGCGCATGCTCGATACCCATATCTCCCACGTCGTAGTAGTTGGTTATATCAAATCTTCTCGCAAAGGTTCTGCACTGCTTGCACTGCTGTGCCGCCTTTATATCCTTGTTAGGTGTGAAGTGGTCCATTACGAGCGCGATCTTATTCTTGTCGAAAACACCGCTAAATCCGTTCTTCTCAAACTCGTTGATAGCAACGGGAGAGGTAATGTCGTTACCAAGAACGAGATCGAGGTTTGCCATTATAAGCTGTCCCGCCTTAACCGACTCAAGACCTGCGTGTGCCGCTAAGATCTTCTGGGTCATTGTCATTCCCATATGAATTTCTCCTTTTCTGCAAATTATGCTTACGCCTTGAGGCTTCTGTTAATAGCAGAAACCAGAGCGTATACCGAAGATGCGATAATATCGTCGTGAACACCGACACCCCAGAATACCTTTCCGTTAGGTGCCATAATGCTGACGTAGGTCACTGCCTGCGAGTTGGAGTCAGAGGTAAGCGCGTGCTCGGTATAGGTGAGGTTGGAGTACTCAAAACCGAGATTTTCCTTGAAAGCGTTGCTTATCGCGTCAAGGCGACCGTTACCGTTTGCCGAAATGTCTTTCTTCTCACCGTTGTAGTTGACAGTTACAAACGCCTTCATAGAGTCTGCGCTTCTGACGAAGTGATAGTCAAGAAGATCGAGAGGCGAATTGATGTTGACGTATTCGGTAGTGAAGATATCAAGCACCTCTGCGGGAGCAAGCTCCTTGTGAGAGCGGTCGGAAACGTTCTTGACGGTATATCCGACAGTCTCGCGCATCTTTGCAGGGAGAACGTATCCGAAGTTGTGCTCAAGCAAATAGCCAATTCCGCCCTTGCCGGACTGAGAATTGATACGGATAACGTCTGTCTCGTATTCTCTGCCGACATCCTGAGGATCGATTGGAAGATAAGGAACTGTCCAATAGCGGCAGGTGTGATCCTCGCGCCACTTCATGCCCTTTGCGATAGCATCCTGATGCGAGCCCGAGAAAGCCGCAAACACGAGCTTGCCCGCATAAGGCGAACGATCGTATACCTGCATTCTCGTCACTCTCTCGTAAAGCTCAGTGATCGTGGGCATATCCGAAAGATCAAGCTTGGGGTCAATTCCCTGCGCAAACATATTAAGCGCAAGCGTTACGATGTCTGCATTACCGGTTCTCTCACCATTGCCAAAGAGCGTACCCTCGACTCGATCACCACCTGCAAGCAGACCCATTTCGGTGTCTGCAACGGCACATCCTCTGTCGTTGTGAGGATGGAGCGAGATGATAACATTCTCGCGATACTTGAGATTATCGTTCATATATTCAACCTGATTTGCGTAAACGTGAGGCATAGATACCTCAACGGTTACGGGCAGATTGATAATTACCTTTCTGTCGGAAGTAGGCTTCCACACGTCAAGAACTGCGTTGCAGATCTCAAGTGCGAATTCGGGTTCTGTACCCGTAAAGGACTCGGGAGAATACTCATAGCGGTAGTTTACTCCCATTTCCTCGCTGTATTTGTTGAAAAGCTCAGCGCCACTGACAGCTATATCAATGATCTCCTGCTTGGATTTCTTGAATACCTGCTCACGCTGTGCGACCGACGTAGAGTTGTAGAGGTGAACTATCGCGTTCTTCACTCCCTTGAGACTCTCGAAGGTCTTTTTGATAATATGCTCTCTGGACGGAGTGAGTACCTGCACGGTCACGTCGTCGGGGATAAGATCCTCTTCGATAAGCGTGCGCAAGAACTTATACTCTGTCTCAGAGGCTGCGGGAAATCCGACCTCTATCTCCTTAAAGCCGATAGCGACGAGCAACTTGAAGAACTCAAGCTTCTCCTCAAGGCTCATAGGGATCATAAGAGACTGGTTTCCGTCGCGAAGATCGACCGAACACCATACGGGCGGCTTCGCTATATAATTTTTAGTCATCCATTTGTATTCTGCTTTAGGTGCCGTAAAATACTGTCGTGTATACTTATCAGAATTGTTCATTTCGGTAATCAACTAGGCAAATCTTATGCCGCCTTTCTATATGCTTTCTGTCTGCGTCAGGATTTCATAATTGCGCCCTTATCTGCGCTGCTTACAAGCTTTGCGTATCTTGCAAGCCATCCGGACTTAATCTTGGGTTCGGGAGCAACGTAAGCGGATCTGCGCTCTGCGAGGACCTCGTCGCTTACGAGTACGTTGATAGACGCGCCGGGAATATCGATCTCGATGGTATCGCCCTCTTCGATAAGCGCGATATTTCCGCCGTCAGCAGCCTCGGGACTTACGTGACCGATAGAAGCTCCACGGCTTGCGCCCGAGAAACGTCCGTCGGTAATAAGAGCAACCGTCTTGTCAAGCTTCATTCCTGCGAGTGCGCTCGTAGGATTGAGCATCTCTCTCATTCCGGGGCCGCCCTTAGGACCTTCGTAGCGTATGACCACTACGTCGCCGTCAACGATCTTGCCCGAGTAGATAGCCGCGATCGCCTCCTCTTCGGAGTCGAACACTCTGGCTTTTCCGCTATGCTTGAGCATCTCGGGAGCAACTGCGCTTCTCTTTACAACACAGCCGTTCTTAGCGATGTTACCCCAAAGGATCTGAATTCCGCCCGTCGCACTGTACGGATCGTCGATAGGACGGATAGATTTGGTATCCTTGATGTACGCGCCCTCTACGTTCTCGCCGACCGTTTTAGTTGTAACGGTGAGTGCCGTAGGATCAAGCAAGCCCTTCTTGAGAAGCTCCGCCTGAACTGCGGGGATTCCACCTGCCATATCGAGATCCTGAATATGCGTAGGACCTGCGGGAGCAAGGTGGCAAAGGTTCGGGACCTTCTCGCTCATCTTATTGAAAAGATTAAGATCGAGCTCAACGCCTGCCTCGTTTGCGATAGCAAGCAGATGCAAAACGCTGTTCGAGCTGCATCCGAGAGCCATATCGCACGCGAGCGCGTTCTCGATGGATTTTTGATTGATTATATCTCTTGCGCAGATATTCTGCTCAACGAGCTTCATAATTGCCATACCTGCGTGCTTTGCCAGCATAGTTCTCTTGCTACTTACCGCAGGAATGGTTCCGTTACCGGGGAGCGCGATGCCGATCGCCTCGCAAAGACAGTTCATACTGTTTGCTGTGTACATACCCGCACAGCTTCCGCATCCGGGGCAAGCGCCGGTCTCACACTCGTTGAGCTTGCACTCGTCAATGATGCCTGCCTTGTAAGCGCCCACCGCCTCGAAGAGTTTTGAAAGGCTGACCTCCTCGCCGTCGTAACGACCTGCGAGCATAGGTCCGCCGCTGCAAACGATAGCGGGAACGTTCATTCTGACTGCCGCCATTACCATTCCGGGAACGATCTTGTCACAGTTGGGAACGAGCACCAGACCGTCGAGCTGATGAGCCATAGTCATAGTCTCGACGCTGTCGCATATAAGCTCGCGGCTTGCGAGTGAATACTTCATTCCGATGTGTCCCATAGCTATACCGTCGCAAACTCCGATAGCAGGAATGAGGATAGGTGTACCGCCTGCCATTCTGATACCTGCCTTTACCGCGTCTGCGATCTTATCAAGGTGATA
The DNA here is from genome assembly GCA_017453285.1 of Clostridia bacterium. Lineage (GTDB taxonomy): Bacteria > Bacillota > Clostridia > Oscillospirales > CAG-272 > HGM12713. The sequence goes on from JAFTKL010000025.1 coordinate 3,867, forward strand.
ATGTCCGGGAACTATCTCACTATGAGCGCTTACAACGCCGATAAGCGGACGCTCAAGTTCCTCCTTTGTGTACCCCATAGCATAAAATAAGCTTCTGTTAGGGGCTCTTTCCGAGCCCTTTGTTACGTTATCGGAACGAAGTGCCATAATTGTTTCTCCTATTTTTGAATATGCATAATATTTCTATC
>JAFTKL010000026.1 GCA_017453285.1 Clostridia bacterium
AGCTCAAGATCTATCTTTTTCTCGCATAAAAGCTTTTTGAGGCTCTTTGTCATACCACGTATGCGCAGGCTGTCGCCCGCTCTGCGCGGTCTTGCGAAAAGCTCGCCTTTTATTTTAGCAGAATCAATATACAGGATTATTGATTTTTTGTAAACATTTTTCGCATTCTGTGAATTTCCTATGAAAATTTCTGTATTTGTCTGTGAAATGAAGTTTTTACCCTCACAAAGCGCTACAGAATAGTCAGAGATCTCGATCTTTTCCTTTGCTTTGCACAGACAGAGCTTGCCGCCCTCGATCACACCCACAATCCCTGCGGGGAGCGATACCGACGAGTGCGGAGCTGCGCGAAGGGCAAGCTCGCGAAGTGAATTTATATGCGTCTGCTCGAGCGTCCTGCCGCCTGTCAGCTCGTCGTAGAGCCGTATCAACGCGCGATTTACGATCGACGGGGGAGAGCCGCATATCTTCTCGGTCTCGATCGAATATCCGTTCCCGAGCTCCTCGACAAACCAGCCTGCCATACTTTCAAGGCAGAGCGAATCCTCTCTCAGACTCTCGCTCATTCGGCTTGCGTTTTTGACCGCGCCCGAATTGATGCGTTGCATCACAGGAATTATCTCTGCTCTGATAAGATTTCGCGTGTAGTCGGTGTTGACGTTCGTGCTGTCGGTCACAAAGCTGATCCCATTTTTCTCGCAGTAGTCGAGTATCTCGCGTTTTTCCATTGAAAGAATAGGTCTTATGACCACGCCGAGCGAGGTCTGTCTGCATTCGGGAATTCCGCACACGCCGCCGAGTCCCGAGCCACGCGCGATATTGAATATCACGGTCTCAAGGTTGTCGTTTGCGTTATGGGCGGTCGCGAGTATCGGTATATCCTGCTCGCGCATTATCTGCTCAAAGTAGGAATATCTGACCTCTCTTGCGGCGGTCTCGACGCTCTCACCCGTATCCTTGGCTATCTGCGGCACGTCGGAGCGCAGAACGAATATCTCAACTCCGAGCGAGCGTGCAAGCTCTCGGCAAAACTCTTCGTCGCGGTCAGCCTCAGCTCCGCGTATTCCGTGGTTTACGTGCGCCGCGTATATTTTCGCGCCGTTCTGTGCTGAATATCTGCAAAGCATATGCAGAAGTGCGCTTGAGTCTGCTCCGCCCGAAAGTCCTACGAGGATAGGTGTGCCGTCATCCATTCCCGAAAGCAGAGCAGGGGATTTGAAGCCGGACGGAAGAATATTATTTCTTGCAAGCACGGCTTATTCCTCTTGTCTATCCTTGTCGACGGTAAGGAACTTGGTGTAGCGTCCGATCCAACCGACCTTGACGTTTCCAAGCGAGCCGTGACGGTTCTTTGCGATGATGACCTCTGCGACGTTGCCTTCGTCACCCTGATTTTTTGTGTCGTAGTACTCGTCTCGATAGAGGAAGATGACGGTATCTGCGTCCTGCTCGATCGCTCCCGAGTCACGAAGGTCGGAAAGCATAGGACGCTTATCGGTACGCGATTCGGGACCACGGGAGAGCTGTGCACAGCAGATGATCGGAACGTTGAGCTCCTTTGCCATCAGTTTCAGACCTCTCGAGATGTCACCGACCTCTTGTACGCGGTTGTCGGTCTTCTTATCACTCTGCATGAGCTGGAGATAGTCGACAACGACAAGTCCGAGGTTCTGTACGCGGCGAAGCTTACCCTTCATACCCGATACGGTAATGCCCGCGGTGTCGTCGATAAGTATATTGCATCCCGCGAGCTTTGTGGTCGTCGCGGCGATGTCCTGCCACTGTTTAGTATCGAGCTTGCCGGTACGGAGCGCATAGCTGTCGATCATAGCTTCACTCGATATTATTCTCGTAACGAGCTGCTCTGCAGACATTTCGAGTGAGAATATGCATACGTTCTTACTGCTCATCTGGGCTACGTTGGTGGCGATATTAAGACAGAATGAGGTCTTTCCCATACCGGGACGTGCACCGACGAGCACGAGGTCGGTGTTACCCATACCTGCAAGCACGTTGTCGATGCCAGAAAATCCTGTCTTCGTGCCCTGAGCACCCTCACCCTCGGTCGCGAGAGTGTGGAGATTTTCGTAAACCGTTCCGATAACGTCGCGGATATGCTTGAAGCTCTTGGTGTCTCTTCCGCCGGCGATATCGAATATCTTAGCCTCGGCGAATTCAACAAGCTCGTCAGCACTTCCTTGCTCGCTGTAAGCCTTGTCGGTGATGTCCGAGCAGGTGGTGATAAGGTTGCGCAGAATGCTCTTCTGCTTTACTATCGTAGCGTAGTCCTTTACGTTGAGCGCGTTCGGAACTGCCTGATAGAGCGAGCGGATGTAATCCTCACCGCCCGATTTGGAGTATATGCCCTTGGAAACGAGCATATCGATAAGCGTTACGATATCTATCTCCTTGTTGATAAGGAATAGCTCGTGCATCGCGGTGTATATCTGCGAATGCTCCGAGAGGTAGAAATCGTTTGCGTTTATGATCTCGGTCACGTCGTTGAGCGACTCCGGATCTACAAGTACTGATCCGAGAAGCGACTGCTCGGCGATAAGCGAAAAGGGAAGCTTTCTTTGAAGCTCATCCATAACTTTTAACTGCCTTTCGATCTTTTATTTTGCTGCTTTGGAGGTTACTCTTACGTTGATCTTGCCCGAAACGTCGGTGTAGAGCTTTACGTCAGCCTTGAAGTCGCCGAAGGACTTGATAGGATCGGAGAGCGAGATCTTGCGCTTGTCGATATCAATGCCGTGCTTCTTCTTGAGCTCCTCGGAGATATCCTTTGCGGTTACCGAGCCGTAGAGCTTCTTGTCGGGACCTGCGGCGTACTCGAATACCACAACGATATCCTCAAGCTTCTTTGCGAGTGCCTTAGCTTCCGCGATCTCAACGTCTATCTTATGCTGCTTGGATGCTTCCTTGTTCTTAATGTCGTTTACTGCCTTGGAGTCAGCGGGAATAGCGAGCTTCTTGGGGAAGAGAAAGTTTCTTGCGTATCCGTCGGATACGTCGACGATCTGATCTTTCTTGCCCTGTCCCTTGACGTCTGTCAATAAAATAACTCTCATATTTGTTTTCTCCTTTGATTGTGTGACAATTTATTCGTTGTTCTTTTCTGCCGCGAGGTTATCGAGATAGTTGTCTATCGCGGCTGTGAGGCGCTCTTCTGCTTCTTCGAGCGAGCATTCCTCAAATGCGGCTCCTGCGGCATCGAAATGTCCGCCGCCCCCGACCTGCTCGAGTATGAGCTGAACGTTGATGCTTCCGTCCGAGCGGGCAGAGACCTGAACAGTCTCTCCCGTGAGGATGAGCGTGAATGCCGCGTTTACGTCGCGCACTGAGAGCAGCTTATCTGCCGCCTTTGCCGCGAGTACGCGATCGTTAGAGCTTCCCGAACCCGTGGAGGTCGCTATAGCGATGCGATCACGGTAGATCTTCGCTCCGCTGCCAAACTGCGACTCGGAGAGATAATCCTCAAACGCTTCTTCAAAGAAGGTGCGTGCGTATTCTGTATCCGCGCCCGAGTTCTTTAAGTAAAGCGCCGCCGCAAAGGTACGCATACCGACGGTTCTCGTGAAGTTCTTGGTGTCGAGCATAATTCCCGACATCATTACGTTTGCCTCCTCCTTGAAGCTTATCTCGGGAGGGAGTACCTCCTCGAGCATCTCTGCGATAAGCTCGCAGGCAGAGGATGCAGAGGGATCGATGTAAGCAAACTCGGGCTCGTCTTCGAATTCTTCCTTCTTGATGTGGTGGTCGATGATGACCTTTTTGAAGGAATTCTGTGCAAGCTCGGGCGACTCGAGGATCGCCATATTGTTTGCGTCTACGATGATGAGCAGAGTTTCGGTGTTGTTATATTCGAGCGCGCTTACGCGGTCGATGAAGATATCCTTATAGTCTGCAAGCATCAGCAGACGCGATGTACAGGCTTTGAAGTTCTCATTGTCGGTGTCGGCAACGATCTTGACGTCGACCTCTTTGAAGAGATTTCGTATAAGCGTAGCCATACCTACGCAAGCTCCGATAGAGTCGAAATCGGGATTTCTGTGTCCCATAACGATGACGTTTGACGAGCTTTCGATCAGCGCAGCGAGCTTGCCGAAGATGATCTTCGCGTGTCCCTTGGTACGCTTCTGGAGAGTTTTGGTCTTCGCTCCGAAGTAAAAGAGTCCGGTCGGGGTCTTGAGCACGACCTGGTCGCCGCCGCGCTGAAGTGCCATATCGAGCGAGACCATAGCGTTATGCTCGCGCTCCTCAAGTGTCTCGCCGACGGTGGCGATACCCATAGATACCGTAAGCGGTATCTTCGCGTCGCCGATTTCGATCTTGTGGATGTTCGAGAGGATGCTGAACTTATCTCTTATGCACTCGGAGAGCATCTCGTTATTGAAAATGAGAAGGAACTTGTTGTTTTCGTACTCGCGGAGAATTCCACCCATCGAGGATGCCCAATCGTCGAGCAGTTTGCCGACCTCGCGCGTCTCATCCTGATAGTTTACCTTTACGTACTGTGCGATCTCCTCGAGATTATCGATAACGATGTATCCGACAGCCGTGTAGTGATTGCGGTAGAGGTTGTTGATCTCGAGCAACTCGGTGATGTCGCAGAAAACGAGCATATAGTAGGTCTTACCCTTAGAAGAGACGGGGTAGCACTCGACTCTGTAGCGGAGAGAGCCGATGGTCGCGATCTCGGATTCCTTGATATCTTTGAGAGATGCGGGAGCGAGCTGAAGCTCGTCTGAGCCTACTATCGACTCGGGGGATACCGCCTCAATGATCTTCTCGAGATTTATGGAGCAGAGCTCGTTGATATCTTTGTTGAATATAGTTCCCTTAGTACCGGTAGCTGTGCTGAACGCGCTGTTGACCGTGATGATCTTGCCTTGCTCGCTGACGACGGCGTAGGGGATCTTGAGTTGATTTTTAAAGCTGTAGATAACGCCTTTCGTCTGAGCCTCGGAGGCGTTTGATTCAAGTCTGTAGAGATTGAGTCTGCGCTGAACGAAAAAGTACACCACTAAAGAGGCAAGCGCGTAGACCGAGATGGCGACGATGCCCACGATCGCAGGATCAGCAGGGGTAAACGCGCAGACCGCTGTGTCGATAGCGAGCATAATGATCGCCATAAACACGTATATTCGCGAGGGGATCTCCTCAAGGCGCGTGAGCCAGTCAAATTTTTTATTTTGCATACAAAGGACCTTCCTTTCATTCAAAAGTTGAGTCTTAACATCGTATAAGGTGACATAAATATCCTATTATAATATTATATCATAAAAACTCGGTTTTGTAAACAGTTATTTTTATATTTTAATAAATATTGAAGTATAGAAAAGATTTTTAAAAAAATTTAAAAAAACTATTGCAAAATGTAGGATTGTGTGGTATAATAGCTTCAGTATGAGGAGTGGGCTTGCAAGAGCCCACTCTTAATTATTGTTTACGCCGTTTGGCGCAATATGAGGAGGATGTATGGCAAAAAACGCAAAAAGCATTTCCGAGATCGTGCGTGAGCTCGCAGAGCCCATCGCAGACGAACTTGGCTGTTGGGTGTGGGACGTTGAATACGTCAAAGAGGGTACGAGAAAGATACTCCGAATTACCATCGACTCTGAGGAGGGCATCGACATAAACATGTGTGAGCAGCTCCACAGAACGATCGATCCTCTTCTTGACGAAGCTGATCCGATCGACGAGCCCTATTACCTTGAGGTCTGCTCTCCCGGTGTGGAGAGAGAGCTTCGCACTCAGGTGCACATCGACGCGTGCGAGGGATGGGACGTTGAACTAAAGCTTTACGCGCCTATCGACGGAGCAAAGCTGTTCCGCGGCGTGCTTCTCGAGTCGGGTGAGAACGGAGAGGTACGTATAGACGCAAACGGAAAGACGCTTGAGTTTGAGCGATCTGCCGTAGCAAAGATCAACACCGTGTTCGAGTTTTGAACGACAACGTAAATTAAAAGAAAAAATTTAAGGATGGAATTTTAAAATGAACAAGGAATTTTTCGTGGCACTTGACCTTCTTGAAAAGGAGAAGGGTATCCCCAAGGAATATATGATCGAAAAGATCGAGGCAGCGCTTCTTTCTGCTTGCAAGAAGGAATACGGCAACAGCACTCTCGTGCGCGTTGCGATAGATCCCGTCAAGGAGGACGTAAAGGTCTACATTCAGAAGGAGGTCGTTGAGGAGGTCACCAATCCTCAGTGTGAGATCTCTCTTGAGGAAGCAAAGGCACTCAGCCGCAGAAATACTCTCGGTAAGCTCGTTGAGACCGAGGTAAAGACCAAGAACGTTCGCAGACTCAGCGCAGCGGCTGCTAAGTCGGTCATCATTCAGGGCATCCGAGAGGGTGAGAGAAAGGTAATGCAGGACGCATACGAGAGCAAGAGAGAAGAGATCATTACCGCGACAGTCAGCAAGATATTCACCGACAACGGAAATATCCTTCTTGAGACAGATAACGGCTTCGCTACTCTTATTAAGGCAGAGCAGATCCCCGGTGAGAATTTTGAGGTTGGCGACAAGATCAAGGTCTTTGTTACCGAGGTAAACAAGGAGACGCGCGGTCCGCTCGTAACTCTCTCTCGCGTTCATCCCGGACTCGTTCGCAGAATGTTTGAGCTTGAGATCCCCGAGATCCAGGACGGCATCGTTATGATCGAGGGCATCTCCCGTGAGGCAGGCTCGAGAACCAAGATCGCAGTATGGTCGAGAGACGAGGACGTTGACGCTATCGGCGCTTGTATCGGTTCACACGGAATGAGAATTCAGGAGATCGTCAGGGAGCTCAACGGCGAGAAGATCGACATCATTAAGTACAGCGACGTTCCCGAGGAATACGTTGCGGCGGCTCTCGCTCCCGCGACTGTAAGATCCGTTGAGATCATTGAGGAGAGAGTTTGCAGAGTTATAGTTGACGCAGATCAGCTCTCGCTTGCTATCGGTAAGGAGGGTCAGAACGCCCGCCTCGCAGCAAGACTTACGGGAATGAAGATAGACATAAAGTCGGAATAAAATATCATCGGAGGACGTATGGGCCAGAAGGAACAGATCGCACAAAAGAAGATCCCAATGCGCCAGTGCCTCGGTTGTAATCAACATAAACCCAAAAAGGAGCTTTTGAGAGTGCTGAGAACTCCCGACGGCGAGATATTGCTCGATTTCACGGGCAAGAGATCGGGAAGAGGCGCGTATATATGCTACGACACCAAGTGCCTGCGTGCAGCGAGGAAGTCGGGGCGTATAGCAAAGAGCCTTGAGGTTTCTGTCCCTGACGAAATTTGGGATAGAATGGAGGAAGAGCTTGACGGATATGGAAAAGCTTAAGGACGAAGGATACGACGAAAGGAAGCTTTTATCCTCTCTCGGACTTTGTGCGAGAGCAGGCAAGCTTATATTTGGCGTTCCGATGATATGCGATGCCTTGAGAGGCGGAGGAAAGAAGATACCTCTGCTGGTGTTCGAGGCGGCGGATACCTCGGAGAATACACATAAAAAGATCGCGGATAAGACCGCGTTTTACGGAGTAAGGACGGTTCGCTTACAATGCGACGGAGCTACATTGGCGTCGGCTCTGGGAAAGACCTCCTCACTCGCGGCGGTTGCGATCACAGACGAGCAAATGTGCCGAATGGCAGAAAAGTATATCTGACACACAAGGGAGACCTTGAATCCAACGGAAAGGAAGTCCCACGCTTTGAGAGGGACACGGTAGGAAATATGGCAGCAGCAAATCAGACATCTAATTTATTAAAGGTAAATCAGCTTTCTCGCGACCTCACTATGAAGACCAAGGACATAGCTGAGATACTCGCAGGAGAGGGCATCGAGTACAAGACTCAGAGAACACTTGAACCGAACGAATTCGATATTCTCTTTGACAAGCTCACGAGAGACAATCAGATCAAGGGAATAGAGGACTATCTTGACGGAGTTACTTATATCCCGTCCAAGAAGGCAACCGAGCCTAAGGCGGAGAAGAAGCCCGCAGAGGCAAAGACCGAGGTTAAGACCGAGGTAAAGACTGAGGAGAAGAAGCCTCAGCCCCAAAAAGTGAATACTACTGCTACCGAACAGAAGACCGAACCCGTAAAGAAGGAGAGCGCAGAGGTTGTAAAGGCCGAGAGTGTCAG
>JAFTKL010000027.1 GCA_017453285.1 Clostridia bacterium
AGATATTGGTCGGGATAAAGATAATATGGCATAATCAGACGCGCGCCGAACCTTTTTTGACGGGGTAGTCAAAAAAAGGCGAGGTAGTGGCTTGACCACGAACCGAGGGATCTACAAAAAGATTATATGTAACCCAACACGACACAATATGTTACTTTTAAGCCAAAAGGACCATATAGATCCACGTAGATCCCGAAAATTGTCTTGACAATTTTCGCTTTTGGATTTATTCGCTATATTACCGCTCACAAATCCAAAAGTTCGACGCGCAACTTCGTTGCTTGCTCAGGATGACACGCTTAAGGGGCTTTTGCGAGAACCCCGAACAAACGGGCGAACACAGTTCGCCCCTACGGACGAGATAAAGATTTTTTGTTTTATCGCATACGGAAGTTCATTTTTAACCGTTACGACCTTGGACCGCCGGGGACGTCGGTCTCTACAGATTTTTATAGAATTTTTTTGTTTAATCGACAGACCAAACAAAGATATAAATCAAACAACGGGAGGAGCAAGCCCCTCCCCTACCGTCAGAGATAAGAAACCGAGGTCTTTTCTACAGACCAAACAGAGATTTTTATCTCACTCTTCACAATCAAAAATCAAAGAAACACGCGGTAGCGAGCTGTCCGCGTGTTTCCACTTCGCATTTAAACAGAAGTGCCGTCTGTTATGTTGCTACCCTCACAAACATCCCAAACTTCGATCGAGGTAGGCATAACGATTACGCACTTACCCTACACCAACACCACAGGAAGTTCTTTTGGTTCTTTTCTTTCAAGAAAAGAACAAGAAACTCGCATCCCCGCGTCCCATCTACTTTCTTCTCCCTTTGAACACGAGAGACGCCAGAAAGCCGAAGCAGAGTGCCGCGGTCGTGCCGATGGCTGCGGCTGAGAGAGGTCCTGCGAGCGCGCCGAGGAGTCCTTTTTCGTCGACCGACTCGCGCACGCCCTTTGATATCAGATACCCAAATCCCGTCAGCGGTGTCAGCGCGCCCGCACCCGCGATATATACCAACCGTTCGTAGACCCCGATCGCGCCGAGAAATACTCCCACGACCACGTATGCGACGAGTATCCGCGCAGGCGACAGTTTGGTTTTATCAAGCAATATCTGCGCCACCACGCAGAGCGCGCCTCCGACCACAAACGCCCAGATATAATTCATATGCCGCCCTCCTCTGACGAAAGCGCGATGAGGTGCGCTATCGCCGGTATCGCCTGCCCCTGCTGAATGCTCGCAGGGCTCATCATCGCGCCCGTGCCGACCACGAGAATATTCCGAAGTTCACCACGTTCGAGCCTCGGTATAAGATAGGACGCAAGCACCACGGCAGAGCATCCGCAGCCCGAGCCGCCCGCGTGCTTGTCCTGACGCTCAAGATCGTAGATCATAACGCCGCAGTCGCGGTGATTTTTTCTTATGTCTATCCCCTCCGAGAGCAAGAGCTCGCAGAGAATATCTCCGCCCTCGCGCCCGAGATCTCCCGTGACTATCATATCGAACTCGTCGGGAGAGCGTCGACTCTCAGAAAAATATCTCTTCAGCGTGTCAGCCGCGGCAGGTGCCATAGCCGCGCCCATATTCGACGCGTCGCTGATGCCCATTTCCACCACGATGCCAACGAGTGCCTCACGTACCCTCACGCGCCCCTCGGGACAGATCATAAACGCGCCTGCACCCGTGACCGTCCACTGAGCTGTGGGTGAACGCTGAGCACCGTATTCTATCGGAGTGCGGTACTGCCGCTCTGCCGCACAGTAGTGCGACGACGTTACCGCCGCCGCAGTGCCGAAATATCCCGCGTTCACCATCGCCGAGGCGAGCGCGATGCCCTCGACTGCGGTCGAACAAGCACCGTAGAGCCCGAAATACGGAATGTCAAAGTTGAGAAGTCCGTAGGCAGAGCTCACGCATTGGTTGAGTAGATCCCCCGCAAAAAGCGCGTCCACGTCGCGCTCGTCGCGCGCGAGCTTCGCGAGAGATGTGTTGAACGCAAGCCGCTGCATCTCGCTCTCGGCAAGCTCCCAGGTGTTCATTCCGAACTTATCTGTCGGGTCAGAGAGGTCAAAGTACTCTCCGAGAGGTCCGTCGTGTTCGTCCTTTCCGACTACCGATGCCGAGGCGACGATCGCGGCATTGTCGAATTTTAGGATCATTTTTTGCATTTTTATTACCGTCCTTGATCTTTCTGTCATTATTGTTTGACAAAAACTTAGGTTTATACTTGACTTTTTCGTTATATGTTGTTAAAATAATAATAGATCCATACAGGAGGTACAATTATGCTTAAGACTGATGAAAAGCAATATCATATAGGTGTGTCGCGCGGTGAGATAGGCAAGTACTGCATTCTCCCCGGTGACCCCGGCAGATGCGAGCAGATCGCATCCTATCTCGATAACCCCGTGCACGTGGGAATGAACAGAGAATACAACATCTGGAACGGATATATCGACGGCGAGCTCGTCAGCGTTTGCTCGACGGGTATCGGGGGACCTTCGACCGCAATCGCGGCTGAGGAGCTTTGCGCCTGCGGAGCTACCACGCTGATCAGAATAGGCACCTGCGGCGGCATCAGCACCAAGGTATGCCCGGGAGACGTAGTCATCGCGAGCGGCGCGGTCAGACAGGACGGTACCTCGCACGAGTACGCGCCCCCCGCGTTCCCCGCAGTGCCTGATTCCGAGACTCTCTTCGCGCTCGCAAGAGCGGCAAAGAAGCTCGGATATTCAAATCACGTCGGAGTAGTGCAGAGCAAGGACTCCTTCTACGGTCAGCACTCGCCCGCAAGAATGCCCGTAGCAAGCGACCTGCAGGAGAAATGGGAGGCTTGGAAGAGACTCGGCGTGCTTGCAAGCGAGATGGAAGCATCCACGCTCTTCACGGTCGGCGCGGCACTTGGTATAGCGACGGGAGCGGCTTTCTGCGTGGTCTGGAATCAGGAGAGATTTCTCTTGGGACTTGACAAGCAGGAGGACGAGGTACACGACACGGCACGCGCGATAGAGACGGTCGTCGAGGCGATCAGAATACTCATTGAAGAGTCGAAGCAGGGTTGAGTTCTTATTATAATATATATTTATAAAATATTATAAAAAAATAGAAATTTACCCTTGACACAGCTATGTGTAGTATGGTATAATAAAATGTGTATACGAACGGAGCCGATGCCGTTCTGCTGAACAGTAAAAAATTTCAAAAATATAGATTTTAAAAACTTAAGGAGAATGAAAAATGAAAAAGACACTTGCCCTTTTGCTCGCACTTATTATGATGCTCTCGATGACTATGGTTTCCTGTAATAAGGAAGAACCCGACGAGACCGACGATGACGATTTTGGCTTCAACTTTGAAGATCCTACCGGGGACGCTACCGGCGACTCCACAGGCGACTCCACCGACGAGAACGGTGAAAACAATAATAACGGCGATTTTGTAGCGGCAAGCGGAACTTCTTACATTCTCCATCCCGTAAAGGTTCGCAAGGAAGCTAAGAAGTCCTCCTCCACCATTGGCGTTGCAGCTTGGGGCTCTGCAGTTGAGCTCGTAGAGAGAAGCACCCTCTGGACCAAGGTAAAGTTCACCGACGCTGACAGCGGAGCTAAGCTTGAAGGTTACATCCGTAACGAGCTTCTCACCGCAGATAAGAAGCAGGTAACTCTCGTTGAGCTTGAGGCTCCCGTAGCGGCTAAGATCAACGGACTCGGAACCAAGGAAGACGGAAGCGCATACACCCTCAACGTACGTACAACCCCCTGGAACTGCTCTCAGAGCGAGGAATATCCCAACGTAAACGTTCTCGCTAACATCGGCAACGAGAAGTATCAGGTCAAGGACGGTGACGAGGTTGAAAAGCTCGGAGCGACCGAGGACGGTAAGTGGGTATACATCAGATTTGTAAAGACTGTTGACGACGCAGAGAAGGTTGAGTACGGTTGGTGCTCGGCAGAGTTTGTAAAGGTTGAAGGCGAAGAGACTCCCGATAATCCCGTAGATACTCCCGATGCTCCTCCCGCAATCGATCCCGTATAATTGAGAGATCAAATTTAAGATATAAAAATAACACCGCACGAACGTGCGGTGTTATTTTTGTCTTACTTATTTATCTTCTTAAGCAGATCTCTAAACTCGGTTTTTTCCTTGTCAAGCTCGAGGTCGTGGATCGTATCTATCAGTTCGCGGAGCGATCTGTTTGCTTTGTTGTACGCGCTGTCGCGGATGAGCATCGAGAACTCGATCACCGTGCTTGCAAATACGAAATCCTCGTCGGGATCACTCGTGAGCTGAGCCTCTCCGAGATCTATCTCGCGAAGCTCGCTAACCTCTGAGTCGATCTCTTTGTAGCGGATAGAGAGCTTGATCCAATTGGTCTGCTCGTCGTTTTCCGTGCCGCTTTCTTCATCTGTCGTGTCGAGAGCCGCATCGGTGAGCTTGAGCTCGTAGCAGACAGTCAGCGTGTGTCCCGCGCCGACCTCGCCTGCGTCCTTGGTGTCGTCGTCAAAATCTTCGTTGTCGAGGAGTCTGTTTTCGTAGCCGATCAGTCTGTACTCGGATACGTAATCCTTGTCGAACTTGAGCTGGAACTTTACGTCCTTGGCTACCGTGTAGATGGTGGAGAGCAGCGATGTCGCGAATATGCGTTCAGCCTCAGCCGCAGAGTCGATATAGTGGTAAACGCCGTTGCCGGTCTGCGCGATCGCGCTCATATTGTCGTCGCGGAAGTTGCCGCTTCCAAATCCGAGCACCGAGAGGAATACGCCGCTCTTGCGCTTGTTTTCAACAAGCTTTTCGAGCTGTTCGGGATCGCGGATGCCTACGTTAAGATCGCCGTCGGATGCGATGATGATACGGTTGTTGCCGTCGTGCTTGAAGTTCGCCTCTGCGATCTCGTAAGCCTTGACGATGCCTGCCTCGCCGTTGGTCGAGCCACCCGAGGAAAGATCGTTGATCGCGGCAAGGATGATCTCCTTCTTGTTGCCGGGCGTTCCCTCGAGCACTACGCGCTCGTTGCCTGCGTAGGTGACGATAGATACCGTGTCGTTCTCGTCAAGCTGATCGACGAGATAGGAGAAAGCCTGCTTGAGAAGCGGGAGCTTGTCGTCCGCGTTCATCGAGCCCGAAACGTCGATGAGGAATACGAGGTTGTTTGCCGTTCTGGTCTCAAGCTCCTTTGCCTTGAGTCCGAGCATCAGAAGGTAGGTGTCCTCGTTCCAGGGCGAGCGCGCGATCGTCGCCTTGGTGCCGAACATCTCGCCCTCGGGCGCGCTTGCGTAGGAATAGTTGAAGTAGTTGACCATCTCTTCGGTGCGTATCACGTTTGCGCGTGCGATGTCCTTGAGCTCCTCAAAGGAGTAGCCCGAGTTTATCATCTTGCGCAGGAAAGTGTAGGATGCCGTGTCAACGTCGGCTGAGAAGGTCGAGGTGTCCATTGTCTCTACCTTTACAAAGGGATTTTCGAATATCTTGTTTACGTTCTCGCTCGGCTTATCCTCTATCGGCGCGTCGGGAACGGCGCCTTCCTCGACGGGCGGTTCACCGTAGATATCTCCGGGAGCGTTCGGAGCATTACCTGCCGCACCGTTCATTCCGTCCATTCCGTCGGCGTTGCCCATCGCTTCGTCCATCTTGCTGCAGGACGCGAAGCAGAGAAGTGAAAGTATTGCTATCAGGGTTATCAGAATAAGTTGCGCTTTTTTCATAACAGTTCTCCTTTTTTAATAAAAGATTTCAGTTTGCGTTCTCGATTGCGTTTGTGATAAGCTCGATGAAGTACTGCGACGGCTCAAGCTCGGGGTCGTAGTCGAAGAGCTGACCGTAGCCGATATTTCCGTTCGAGTTCTCAAGATAAGGTGTGTAGACCAGACCGTCGCCAAAGCAGATCCAGAAGCCCTCAAGCTCGCCAAGATCATACTCGGCATCCGTGCGGACAAATCCGTTTTTCTCTGCAAGCGCGGTCTTTATCCTTCTTGCATCGCGGTCGGACAGCGTGCAGATACGGTAGTCCTCCTCGTCCTCGTACTGCCAGATGAGCAGCGTCTCGCCCTCAAAGAGCATCTCACGCTCAAGCGGTGAGGCAAAGCTCTGCGTCTCTGTCTTCATCCCGATAAGCGTGTCGGCAAAATGGCTGTCGGTGACGGGCGGCTCCGTGTTTCCTACGTGGTCCTCTTGCCCGGGAGCTTCGCTGTTCTTTTGCGAGAACAGTCCGACAAGCAGCGAGAGTGTGAGCGACATCACGAGCACCGTGCAGGCGCAAAGCGCGAGCACGCGGCGCAGGGGAGCGTATCTTTTCTTTGGCAGAGCGACCTGCGCTTCAAAGATAAATCTGTCGTCGATCGAGCCGATGGCATCCATCAGAAGCTCGCCGCGTTTGTTTTCTCTCATAGCGTCACGTCCTCCTCTCCAAGCACTCTCCGCAGCTCCTCACGGGTGCGGTGAAGGGATGTCTTGACCTTGGAGACGCTGATGCCGAGCCTCTTCGCTATAACGTCGACGGGGTCGGAGAAGAAATATCTGCGCACGAATATCACGCGTTTTTCTTCCTCGAGCTCGCCAAGAAAGCGATTTATGATCTCTGTCAGCCGTCCGCTCTGGTATTGTTCCTCGATACTGCAGCTATCGGGGATACATTCGTCAAGCTCGGAGCATAGATTTTCAAATCCTCCTCGCTTTTGACGGTGCTGTGAGCGAAATCTGCTGATCGACAGCGCGCGGATGATCTTCGAGAGATATGCACCCAGATAAATCGGGCGGTCGGTGGGCATCTGATTCCAAGCTCTGAGATAGGTGTCGTTGACACACTCATCGGCATCCTCTTGCGAGTTGAGTAAGGAATATGAAATACCCGACAGCATTCTCTCGTATTTGTGGCGCGTTTCGACTATCGCGTCCTCCGAGCGCTCCCAATACAGATCTACGATCTTGTAGTCCTCCATGGTCTGCCTTCCTTTCTTTTTTGTGCCTTCACCCTATATGTCGCCAAACGTAGCGGTTTGGTTACAACATTTTTGAAAAAATTTTAAAAAAAGCGCAAAATTTTAAAAAATTTCAAAAAACGAGTGAATTTCTATATAAATTATAGTGTTATTTCTGCCGTTTGTCAATAAAAATATAGTATTTTAGCGATCTTTGAGAAAAAAAGCAAAAATATTTAAAAATCCTCTTGATTTTTCTTCTCGTTTATGATACAATGTTAAGGCTAACGACTATTTTGGCTCATTTTGAGCGTTTAAACAGTTTTTTGGAGGTTTAGTATGGAATACGTACTTGGTATTTTGTTGGTAGTTCTCGCAGCAGCTTTGATTGCTTGCGTACTTATGCAGTCGGGTAAGGGCAAGAAGCTTTCGAGCACCATCACCGGCTCGTCTGACACCTTCTTCTCTAAGGGCAAGGCTAAGACCAACGAAAAGAAGCTCAGCATGATAACTACTATCCTTGCGGTAGCTTTCGTTATTCTTACTCTCGTTGCAGTTATCGTTATTACGGTTATTATCTAAGACAACAGAGAGAAATAAGAGTGCGCCTATGCGCGACGGACAGAGGTGGGTAACTCCACCTCTTTTCCTTTTGTATTTGTTTTGGAGGTATCTATATGAATGAAAAAGAGCTTTCGGTTTTAAATTCTATCAAGGAGCAGATGTCAGCGATAGAGGGACATCTCGGACTTTACTATAAAAATCTTATCACGGGAGAAGAATTCTCGGTCGGTGCGGACGAGACCTATTTTGCCGCAAGCGTTATAAAGTTTCCTCTTTTTCTGCACGTTCTGCGCGAGTGCGAGGCTGGCAGGATCTCGCTTGACGACAGACTCGTTACAGAGGATAGCGACAAGGTGCCGAGCTGTGGCGCGCTGAATATGTTCACGGGAAGCGTGGAATGCGACGTGCGCACGCTTTGCAGACTTATGATATGTATCAGCGACAACACCGCCACAAATCGCATCATCCGTCGCTTTGGAATGGACGACATCGAGCGTGGCTTTGGTGAGATGGGAATGGAGATCACGCGAATTCGCCGCCTGCTCTTTGACCGCGAGGCATCAAAGAGGGGAATACAGAACACCATCTGCCCGCGTGAGATAGGCAGACTGCTCGAGTTGCTCTGGAGAGGTGAGTTCATCAGCCGCGAGGTCAGCGACTACGCGATAAGCGTTCTGCTTGAACAGCAGATCGGACACAAGCTCGACGGAAAGCTTTGCGAGGAGATACCGATCGCGCATAAGACGGGCGAAGACTCGGGACTTAGCAACGACGTCGGCATTGTCTACGCAAAAGAACCCTTTGTTATCTGCTTTGCAGGTCACGACACCGACGTTTATCGCTGGGAGGATCTCATACGCCGCTCGACCTACGACCTCGTAAGAGCGATCGAGAGCAAATAAGTGCGAACGATTTTCTCAAAACAGTTGATTTTGAGAGATAAATATGTTATCATATATTCAGAAGATCACGTTTAGGAGGAACTTATGAAAACAGTACTCAGATCTATTGCACTGATTATCCTGCTGTCGATGTGTCTGTCACTTCTCGTTGCCTGCAACGGTGCAGAGGATGCGACCGAGCCGACAGCGACCGACGCTCCTACAGAGACGCCGACCGAGGCTCCTACCGACAAGCCCACGGAGAAGCCTACCGAACCCGTAGAACTTATGGATAAGAGCAGATTTAACCTTTTATATAAGAAAAAATGCGTTTGCGCTATCGTCATCCCTGACAACAGTACCGAGGAAGAGAAGGCAGTTGCAGAGAAGCTTGCCGCTCTCTTTTTGAATAAGGTCAAAAAGGCGACTGTCATACGCAAGGAAAGCAAGCTTACCGACGACCTGCCCTATACTATATTTATTGGTAACACAAATCAATCGGGCTCTAAGGATGCCATCGCCGCACTCGGCGAGCGCGAGGCGACTATCACTTCGAATGGAAATTCGCTCTTTTTGGTGTTTGATAACTACGCAGGCGGACGCGACGTAGTTGAGATCCTTGTTGATAGCATTAAGAAGGATAAGCAGGGGGAGAACGCTTGGCTGCCTCTCGACTACAGCCTTAAATACAAAGCGCCCCCAGAGATCGACGCATTCCCCGCATATGACGAAGGCACGGTTACGAATATGGATTCGGGATACAACACCGAGCTTCTTATTGCTG
This sequence comes from Clostridia bacterium, assembly GCA_017453285.1. GTDB lineage: Bacteria > Bacillota > Clostridia > Oscillospirales > CAG-272 > HGM12713. Next base: position 9,147 of record JAFTKL010000027.1, read on the forward strand.
AATCCGTAACAACGAAAGGCTTTGAAGAATATTGCAATACTGTCGAGGCGGCAGGCTTCAAGCGCGATTTCGACAGAACCGAGGCAGACAACCGCTTTGTTACCTTCCTTGCGGCAAATCATTATATCTACATCTACCGCACAGCATATAACGGTCAGATGAGAGTAGTAAGCGGACCTATCGAGCAGTATGCTCGCCCTGACTACACCGAGGAGGACCGTAAGGAGAATACTATCCCTTATATTGCCTCTATTCCTCAGCCGGGCGACGGAGAGGGATATATATTCCGCCTGACAGACGGCAGATTTATTATTTTTGATAGTGGATACAAGGGAGACGACAGAGTTTATAAGACTCTGCGCGAGCTTGAAAAGGGCGAGATCGTTATAGCCGCGTGGTTTATCTCTCATCCTCACGGCGACCACTATCCCGCATTCCTCAACTTCGTCAAGGATCACGGATATGACCGCAGTATCACGATCCAGCGCGTGATGCACAATTACACCCATGCCGACAGATATAATATCAACGGCTCGGCAGGTCTTGACGAAGCAGGGAAGAACGTTACGGAGTTTTACAACGTGCTTGAAGAATATCTTCCCGACGTTCCTGTTATCAAGGTCCACACAGGACAGGTGATCAATTTTGGCGACACCGAAGTAGAAATACTCTACACCGTCGAGGATATTATGCCGAAGAAGCTTCCCAATAACAACGATTCCTCGCTCGTTATCAGACTTCACATAGCCGATCAGTCGATAATCCTTCTTGCCGACACCTGCTATGACTCAGGACCTATTATGAATAAGATCTGGGGCTCTTATCTCAAGTCGGATATTATGCAGATCGCGCACCACGGTATGTGGCCGTCGGTTGCCGAAATATATCACAGCATTCAGGCTGAGGTCGTTCTGTTCCCGTCTATGACCAAGAACGTAAAGAATTGGGTGGTCGACAGCAGATGGGCGGCGGTAATGCAGGTGGTTCTTGATTACGCAGAGGATATCTACATCTCAGGCGACGCACTTACGGTGATCGAGCTTCCGCTCTGGCTTGAGTATAACAAGAATGACGTTCTCGAAATGCTCGCTGAACTCAGATAAAGACAGAAATCTTTCTTTTCATAGTGTTCCTATGAAACCGGCGATAAAGCAAAAGAATAAATACGAATTTACTTGAAAGGAGAAAAGTATGTTTTCGCTATTTTCAAAAAAAGTTATGGACGAAAAAGCAGCAAAAGATTTTTGGGCATGGTTTGAAGAACAAGAAGAATGGATTATAAATTGTCTAGCTAATCACGATTCTGCTTTTATTTGGGCAATTGATGAACGTTTAAAACCTGTATTTCCTTATTTTAAGAAAGAACTTGAATTCCAATTAGGGTATAACGAAGGAAAAGGTGAATTCTTTTTCTTCCACTTTGGAAATCAAAATCTGATCAAAGATGCTGATTCTCTTTCTAAAATGATGCCTGAAAATATTTCTGAACATTGGTCATTTATAGCCGAAAAATAACAACAAGCCCCGACAGATTTTCAAGATCTGTCGGGGTATCTTTTAAGAAGTATTATTCGTATTTCGGCTTCAGTAGCAGATGAGTGTCTAAATCAATTGTGTAGTCAATGCGAATGTCATCTGAATATGCTATCTCTTCATATTGATAGAGAGAACAAAAAGCACAAACGAAATTTTCCTCGTTCACCGTTTTCAATGTCTCATCTATTGCACTTTTCAATTTATTCATATCGAGATGTCTTCCGTGGATTATCTTGTCCCCATATACAGATTCAATTTCTATCAGCATTTTTACCTCTGTTCATATATCGTTTTGTTTATCGTAAGTTTCGCCTTTGTATTACAAAGACTTCGGGCAAAGCCCATACCCCTTTATGTAGGGCGGGGGTTTACTCCCGCCGTTACTTCAATCTAAACTGTTTGTTGCGGCGGGAGCAAGCCCCCGCCCTACGCTGTAACCTCATTATAACACAAATCGGCAGAGAAAACAAGTTCTCTGCCGATATTCTTGTGCCTGCCAATTCTCCGCTAAGGATGCAGAGAGAAGAGAAAGCTTTTTTAAATATCAAACAGTTTTATTGACTTGATCGCTAAGCCGTTTTCGTACTCGCGCACCTCGCCGAGTGCGAAAAAGCTGCCGTCTGCCGAGCAGAGACGAACCCTTGCGGCGAGTGGGTGCGAGGTCTTGATCTTTGACTGATAGATCTCACAGCCGCTTCTTGCGAGCTTTTCGTAAAAGGTGGGAAGTCGCACCTCGGGCAGAGAAGAGAAGAGCGAGACTGTCGGCAGAAGAAGCGAGAGTCTCTCGTCCTCGCTCATAGCTTCGAGCTCTTCAAGTGTATGCGCTCCCGAAATGTCGAAGTCGCCCGCTCTCGTTCGGCACAGCGTTGCCATCGCGCCGCCGCAGGCGAGCTTGGCACCGATGTCGGCACAAAGCGTGCGGATGTACGTGCCCGACGAGCAGGATACCTCAAGGATATAGTCCGAGTCGCGCTCGGTAGGCTCAGAGACGAGCGAATGTATCGTTATCGGTCTTGCCTCGCGCTCGATCTCGATTCCCTCGCGCGCAAGCTCGTAAAGCTTCTTGCCGCCTACCTTGAGTGCGCTGTACATCGGCGGAGTCTGCATAATGTCGCCCACAAAGCTCTGCACGACTGACTCAACCTCGTCACGCGAGGGGAGCGCGTCGCTCTTTGTGAGTATCTTTCCCGTTACGTCCTCGGTGTCGGTCGTAATTCCGAGTCTGAGCGTGGCTCTGTAGCCCTTTGTGTCAGCCGTGAGATATTCAGCCGCCTTTGCCGCTCTGCCGACAAGAATTACCAGCACTCCCGTCGCCATAGGGTCAAGCGTGCCCGTGTGGCCGACTCTTTTGGTGTTGTAGAGCCTTCGTATTCTGTTTACCACGTCGTGAGAGGTCATCCCCTCCGACTTGTTGACCGTAAGTACGCCCGACGGCTCCATAGCTACCTCTTTATCAGTTGAATTTTACGTGAGCCGAGCAGATCGAAAAGCCTTTCTCCGAGAAGTTCTTTTCGTATTCTGTCATCACGTTGTCAGCATTCTTCTCGCTCGCGTGCAGATCTCTCGTCTGCCAGAGCACAGTCGCGCCGACAGCCTCAAATTCCTCAAGGCTGAAGTCAAAGAGACCTACGTTGTCGGTCTTGAGACGGAGAATTCCGTCGTCCGTGAGGAGATTTTTGTATATCTCAAGAAATCCTCTGTGCGTCAGCCTGCGCTTTGCGTGTCCCTTCTTGGGCCACGGGTCGCTGAAGGTGAGATAAATGCAGTCAAGCGAGTGCGGCTTTACATTCTCGGCGAGTATCTTCGCGTCACCGATAAGGAAACGCAGATTGTCGCTCTCGCGCTCGTCAGCCGCCGCCTTTGCTTTCTCAAGCGCGATACAGCAAACGTCGGCAACGCGCTCGACGGCGATAAAGTTTACGTCGGGGTACTTCTTTGCCATTCCGCAAGCGAAGTTTCCCTTGCCGCAACCGATCTCCATATGTACGGGACGATCGTTGCCGAATATTTTGTCAAACCCTTTGAGCATAGTCGCGGGATCTGCAATTCTCAGCTCGGCGCAAGCTTCAATTCGCTCCGCGCCGTGCTTTTTCTTTCTCATTCTCATAAAGTAACCTCTATCAGACGTTGAAGCGGAAGAGAACGATGTCTCCGTCCTTCATAACGTATTCCTTACCCTCACTTCGATAAAGACCTGCCTCCTTGACAGCCGCCATCGAGCCGTACTTTACTAAGTCGTCAAACGAAACGATCTCAGCGCGGATAAATCCTCTCTCGAAGTCGCTGTGTATCTTTCCTGCCGCACCGGGAGCCTTGGTTCCCTTGGTGATGGTCCACGCGCGGACCTCCTGAGGTCCTGCGGTGAGATAGCTGATAAGTCCGAGGAGCGAGTAGCTTGCTTTGATAAGTCTGTCAAGTCCGCTCTCTGCAATTCCGAGGTCCTCAAGGAAGAGAGCCTTTTCCTCTGCGTCAAGCTCTGCGATCTCAGCCTCGAGCTGAGCACAGATAGAGATCACCTGCGAGTGCTCGCGCTCTGCCTGCGCTTTGAGCGCGTCGTAGTTAGCGTTGCCCACGGGCTCGCCGCCAGCCTCGTCCTCGCTCAGATTTGCAACGTAGATGACCGGCTTCATAGAGAGCAGGGGAGTGTCGTAGAGGCACTCGAGCTCGCTCTCGTCAAGCTCTACCTCGCGGGCACACTTGCCCTCGGAGAGAGCCGCGTGGAGCTTTTCAAATACTGCAAGCTCGCCTGCGAGAGTCTTATCACCCTTCATCGCCTTCTTGGTGCGGTCGATGCGGCGCTCTACCATCTCGATATCCGAGAAGATGAGCTCAAGGTTGATGGTCTCGAGGTCGCGGAGCGCGTTGATCGAGCCGTCAACGTGGATTATATTGTCGTCCTCAAAGCAACGGACGACGTGAAGTATCGCGTCTACCTCGCGGATGTGAGAGAGGAACTTGTTTCCAAGACCTTCGCCGCGGGACGCGCCCTTAACGAGACCTGCGATGTCAACGAATTCGATGACAGCGGGAGTGTATTTTTCGGGATTGTGCATTTTTGCAAGATAGTCGAGTCGCGAATCCGGAACTGCAACAACGCCGACGTTCGGCTCGATAGTGCAGAAGGGGTAGTTTGCGGATTCCGCGCCTGCATTAGTAAGCGCGTTGAAAAGCGTGCTTTTTCCTACGTTAGGAAGTCCAACGATACCAAGTTTCATTTTTTTGTATCTCCTTTGTTTTAGAGGAATTTCGGCGGGATATCCTGCCGAAAAAGTTAACATAATTCATTATATTATATCACAAATCCAAAGCTTTTTCAATAGCTCTTTTTAATTTATCGGTATATTTTTCTTATATCGCTCAACAAAATTGCGGCGGTATTTTGAGAGAAATCATTCTTATGATACGTCTGTGGCTGGTAATGCTAAAAGGATACCGTTTTTTCTGAATTTATATTGACTTTTTATTTTCGTTGTGCTAAACTTTTAATGACGTTACAAAAGGGGGAGAGAGACATGAGCTTTTACGATGCAAAGGAGCTTTGGCGACCAACCGAAGAGTACTCAAACCACAGAATTCCGGGAATGCTGGTCACAAATTGCGGCACGTTGCTCGTATATTGCGAGGCGAGGCGCACGGCAAGCGATTGGGCGACCATGGATATTTTGCTTCAACGCTCGACCGACGGCGGCGCAAGCTTTAGCTCGCCGTACAAGCTCGCCGAGGGCAACGAGACGCACAAAACTGTCAACAACCCCGTGATGATGCAGGACAAGAACGGACGCATCCATTTTCTTTACTGCGAGGATTATACCGTTTGCGGCGGACGCGCACTCAGACGCTACAGTGACGATGACGGAATCAGCTGGAGCGAGCCGATAGACGTTTCGGAAGCGACTCAGCCCGAATATCACAATGCATTTGCCTTTGGTCCGGGGCACGGTATCACAGCACCCGACGGAACGCTGATCGTTCCCGTGTGGATGGTGCCGAGATCCTTCAAAGCACCTATCCGCTCACACGACCCTTCGGTGATAAGCACCTTCTACAGCAAGGATAACGGCGAGAGCTGGTTGCTTGGAGATATTCTTCAGACGACTGCCGAGATCATATGCCCAAACGAGACCGTCGCCGCGCTCACGTCGGGCGGTGAGGTCTACCTGAATATTCGTTTCAAGGGCTATTGCCGCGCGAGAGCGTACAGTAAGAACGGTTATTCGGATTGGCGAGGCTATCTTCCGGATTATCATCTGCCCGATCCGCAGTGCTTTGGCTCTGTCGCGGCATATAACGACGGCAAGCATCCGTACACGCTGATCTTTGCCAACTGTGCCACAAAGGAAGGAAGAAGCAACGTGACGGTACGCGCGAGCTTTGATGACGGCTTGACCTATCCTGTCTCAAGGCTGATAGATCGCGAGCGCGGCGGATACGTCGAGGTGGCGGTCGATAACGTGGCAGGCGTCATTTACCTGCTTTACGAGGATAAATTCGGAACGACCGATCATCTCGTCAGATTTGATTACGAATGGCTTTGCGAAAACCAATAGATCTGATAAGTAAATTATTCTATCATAACAAAAAGGAGAAAGCAGTGGAGTACAGAGTACTTGGCAAAACAGGACTTGAAATTTCGAGATTGGGCTTTGGCGGAATACCGATCCAGAAGATAGATGCTGAGGGCACGAGAGTGCTCGTCGGTGAGCTTGTGAAAAAGGGAATAAACTTCATCGACACCGCGCGCGGATATACCGTGAGCGAGGAGTATCTCGGTTACGCGCTTGAGGGCGTGAGAGATAAATTCGTGCTTGCGACAAAGAGTATGGCGCGCACGAAGGAGAAGATGGCGGCCGACGTTGAAATCAGCCTTCGCAATCTTCGCACGGATCATATCGATCTTTATCAGATACATAACCCGAGTGCCGCGGATCTTGATACAGTAACGGCAGAGGGCGGCGCGCTTGAAGCGCTTTTAGAGGCAAAGGCGGCAGGAAAGATCGGTCATATTGGAATTACACTTCATTCGGTCGAGCTTTTCAGACGCGCTATCGAGCTTGATTGGGTAGAAACGGTGATGTTTCCGTATAACGTCGTTGAGACGCAGGGCGAGGAGCTGATAGCCGAGTGTGTCCGCAAAAATATCGGATTTATTTGTATGAAGCCTCTCGCGGGAGGTGCGATAGAGGATGCAGAGATCGCTATGAGATTTATTCTCGCCAACGATGACGTCACCGTGGTCATTCCCGGAATGGCAGACGTTTGTGAGATCGAGCAGAACGCGGCGGTATGCTCGGACACGTCTCCTCTTTCGGAGGGCGAGCTTGATAAGATAGAGCAAATAAAAGCCGAGCTTGGCACGAATTTCTGCAGACGGTGCAATTATTGTGCGCCCTGCTCGGTGGGAATAAATATTTCTGCGGTATTTCTCTTCGAGGGGTACTACAGCCGCTATGATCTCAAGGATTGGGCGGCTGACCGTTACTCGAGCCTCTCGAAAGTCGCTTCGGATTGTATCGGATGCGGCATCTGCGAGAGCCGTTGCCCGTACAGCCTGCCGATCAGGCAGATGCTCAAGCGTGCGGCAGAGGTAATGGGAAGATAAGGGAGAGATGGATATGACGAAAAATTTATACGAGCAGGCGAGACTGACAATAGCTGAGATCATAGAAAAGGCGGAGCTCAAGACGGGAGATATTCTCGTTGTAGGTTGCTCGACGAGCGAGATCATCGGCGCGAGAATAGGAAGCGACTCAGCTCCTGAGGTCGCCGCAGAGGTGTTTGACGCACTTTATGCCTCGGCAAAGGAGAAGGGCGTGTACCTTGCATTTCAGTGCTGTGAGCATCTCAACCGCGCCATAGTTATTGAACGCGAGGCGGCAGCGGGGCTCGAGATAGTAAATGCCGTTCCGCAGCCCAAGGCAGGTGGCTCGATGGCGACGAAGGCGTATGCGAGCTTTAGTGATCCCGTGGTAGTTGAGCAGATAAAGGCGGACGCAGGCATCGATATAGGGCTTACGCTTATCGGAATGCACCTCAAGAGAGTAGCGGTTCCCGTAAGGCTTGAGAACGACCGCATCGGCGAGGCGATCGTTGTGGCGGCGCGCACGCGACCGAAGTTTATCGGCGGTGCAAGAGCCGTGTACGATGAAAAAATGCTTTGATCTTCCTTACCGAGCAGCTTTTTTTCAAGACTTTTGCTCTCAGAACTGATTAAGACCGTGGGCGCAGGGCATTTTTGACTCTGCGCCTCGCGTTTTTTTGTTACGAAGATGGAGCTTTTGTGAAAAAAGAGTATAGTTTTTGCGAAAAATACGACATTTCTGTAAAAAAAACAAAAAAGTATTTGCAAAATAGTAAAATATATGTTATAATGGAAAGGTAAGAAGTAATTGCTTCGGAGGTAAATGATGCTGGATACAAAAATTCTCATTGTTGACGATGATACCAATATATGCGATCTGCTCAAGCTCTATTTTGAAAACGAGGGCTACGCAGTAAAAAGTGCAAACGACGGAGTTGAGGGACTCAACTTTTTCAAGATCTACGACCCCGATATCGTTCTGCTCGATATAATGCTTCCCAAAAAGGACGGCTGGCAGGTCTGCCGCGAGATCCGCGAGATCTCCTCGAAGCCTATCATTATGATCACCGCAAAGGGCGAGGTGTTCGACAAGGTGCTCGGACTTGAACTCGGCGCTGACGACTTCGTCGTAAAGCCCTTCGATATGAAGGAGCTGAGCGCGAGAGTCAAGGCGGTGCTTCGCCGCTATCAGTCGCACTCCACGCAGAACGACGAAGACGTTATCAAGTTTGATAACATAGAGATAAGCCACCAGAAGTACGAGCTGAAGCTCTGCGGAAAGCCTGTTGACGTTCCGCCCAAGGAGCTCGAGCTGCTCTATTTCCTCGCGTCAAACTCCAACCGCGTCTTCACACGCGATCAGCTTCTTGACAAGGTCTGGGGATTTGATTACCTCGGCGACTCGAGAACTGTCGACGTTCACGTAAAGCGTCTGCGCGAGAAGCTTGACGGAGTGTCGGATAAGTGGTCGCTCAAGACTGTCTGGGGCGTTGGATACAAATTTGAAGTTTTAGGCTGATATCAGCCGCAAAAAAGGCTGTTTGCTTGCAAACGGCCTTTTATTTGATCTTTTTTTGGAGAGACTATGTTTAAGAGTATTTTTTCAAAATACGTTTCGGCATTTATGCTGATAATAATACTCAGCTTCGCCGTCGTCGTGGTGACTACCGTGTCTGTGGTCGGAAACTACGCGACAGCCGCAAAGAAGGACGGAATGGACAACTGCGCATCGCTCGCAAGTGCCTACGTTGACGCGGTGATGAGAAGCGCGGACGGTGAGGGGCTTGAGCGTGTGATGGATCGCGATCGAGAGAAGATCACCGACGCGCTCACGAAAAGCAGCTTCGGGCTTGACCGTGTGACTATGCTCGTGTGCGATAAGGATGGCAAGATCTTGCTTGTGAGCGGTGATAGCGACAAAATAGACAGCTCGCTGATGCTACCGCAGGAGCTGACCGATAGACTTGCATCTGAGGGCAGAGCATCGGGGATAGGAGTAGGCAAGGGCGCGCTTGGCAATATGAAGCTCTCCGAGGCGGTCGCGCTTGTCGATGAGAACGGCGAGATCTACGGCTCTGTCGTAGCTTGTTCGGACAGTCTGATGATCGGCGAGCTTCTCAACGTGATCATCCGCATCGTCAGCGGCTCGATACTCTGGGTGCTGCTTGCCGCGCTCATAGCGGTCTATTTCATCAGCGAGCGAGTGATCGCGCCTCTGCGTGAGATCAGCTCGGCGGCAAAGAAGTTCGCATCAGGAAAGTTCGACGTTCGCGTGCCCGTCAGAGGTAGTGACGAGGTTGCGGAGCTGGCGGCGACCTTCAATAATATGGCTGAGTCGCTCGATCACTATGACGATATGCGAAACAGCTTTATGTCGAACGTTTCGCACGACCTGAGAAGTCCGATGACATCGATCTCGGGATTTATCGACGGAATACTCGACGGAGTTATTCCGCCCGAACAGCATACCTACTATCTGCAGGTGGTCTCAAGTGAGATCAAGAGACTTTCGCGACTCGTCAATTCATTGCTCGATCTGTCGCGAATTCAGGCAGGCGAGCGAAAGTTCACGCCGATGCCCTTTGATATATGCGAGACCTCGAGACAGATACTTATCTCGTTTGAACAAAAGATAGACGCAAAGCGACTTGAGGTCGAATTTGAGTGTGAGGAAGAGCGTATGATCGCGCTTGCCGATCCCGATTCGATCTATCAGGTGCTCTACAACCTTTGCGACAACGCGGTAAAATTTGCGAGCGAGGGCGGTCTGCTTGCTATAAGAGTGAAGCACGCGAAGGGAAAGAAGATCTCGGTCGAGGTCTTTAACGAAGGTCAGGGAATTGCGCCAAGCGACGTAAATCTTGTATTTGAGCGTTTTTACAAGAGCGACAAGAGCCGCGGACTCAACAAAAACGGCGCGGGACTCGGGCTCTTTATCTCAAAAACCATCATCGACGCGCAGGACGGCGAGATCTGGGTAGAGAGCGAGTATGGCAAAAACTGTTGCTTTGGCTTCACGATCGCAAGTGAATAAAATATAAGCCTGATTGCAAAAAATATTTGCAGTATGCGCCGCGGTGATCGACAAAATCCTTCGCCGCGGCGCGTTTTTTGAGGTGGTTTATGTATGTATAATGATAGAGAAGATCGCGAAGGGGAGAAGATCGTCTGCGTGGGCGAGGAGAAGCAGATAGTCAGAGTTGAGACACTTGACGGTGAGTGGGCAGAAGAGCGCACAGGGCGGCAATTCCGTGTCGGAATTGCGCTGATATGCGCCGTGAGTTTTCTGCTTTTGATTTATCTGCTAAGTACGCTTGCGGTAGGAAACAGCAGAGACGAAAGCGACGGTGAAAGTGCGACCGAGCTACAAAGTGAGTGGCGCGGCGCGTTTGATAGTAGTGAGATAAGTGAAGCAAGCATCTGCGCAAGCGTCGGAGTGCGAGCGGGAAGTGCAGGTGAGTACGGCGCGCCGTCGGCGAGCGGATTTGTAATAGACGGTAGCGGTTGGGTGGCTACCTCGTCCTCTGTCCTTACGGGCGCACCGAGAGGACGGATATACGTTATAGACAGCGAGGGTGAGACACACGCGGTGAGCGCAATTTTTGCCGATAAGGCAAGCGGATTGGCATTTCTGCGCGTCGGGGAGGGCGAGCTTGCCGCCGCCCGCGCTCTTGGTTCTGACGGTCTGTGTATGGGCGAGAAGCTGATCGCAGTTTCCTCAAGCGGTGCACCCGAGCATAGCGTAAAGCTCAGCGTTGGTAGCTTTGGCGCAAAGGAATGTACCGTGTGGCTCGAAGATAATATCGGGCGGCGCGAGGGGCAGATGTACACCGATATGTATTTTGAAGACAGCGCGCTCGGTAGCCCCGTGTTTGACTCAAGCGGACGGATAGTAGCCATGGCTCTGATCGCGAATAGCGGCTACGTCACACCGATAGAGCAGATCGTCGAGAGCTTTCGTGGAATACTTGAATAACGAATACCGCCTGCCATCCTTTCGGCAGGCGGTGTTTATTTATGGACAATAAGTAAATTTAAAGTAAAATTCAAAATATACTTGCAAAAATTGCTCAAATGCGATATAATATAGTGATAGAGATCAATTTTGTGCAGGAGCGTATGCTTTTGCTAAGAAAGGGGAGACTATGGCTTTTTGGGAGCTGCTCGTCCGTCTGCTCGTCGCGACCTTTTGCGGCGGTATCATCGGAATTGAGCGAGGAAAGAAAAACAGACCTGCGGGATTTCGCACCTACATACTCGTCTGCGTTGGCGCAAGCCTTACGGTAATGCTCAGCCTCTACCTTGCGGCGATGGATCCCACCTGGAGAGAGATCGCGCCCTCGCTGCTCCGCTCCGACGTGTCGCGCTTCGGTGCGCAGGTCATCAACGGTATAGGTTTTCTCGGCGCAGGAACTATCATAATCACGGGTAACCAGCAGGTCAAGGGAATGACTACGGCGGCAGGCCTTTGGGCATCCGCGTGTATGGGCCTTGCGATCGGCGCGGGATTTTACACGGGCGCGCTCTTCGGATGCGTGCTTATCATCGCGACCACCGCGCTTTTCTCGAAGCTCGAGTCCTTTATTCTGGCTCGCTCGAGAAATATCAACCTCTACGTCGAGTTCGAGAAGACCGAGGATCTGACAAAGATCACCACCTGCCTGCACGAGAGAAACGTTCGAATCTACGACGTTGAGCTCTCGAAGGCAAGACAGAACGACTCCAAATACCCCGGAGCGATATTCTCGCTCAAGCTGCCAAAGAAGGTGTCGCACGCCGCTGTCGTTACCGAGATCGCCTCGATAAAGGCGGTACGAACGATAGAAGAGCTTTGATAGGGCTTTACCAGGGAGGAAAGAAATGCTTCAATTTTTAGATTTTCTGCGTACGGGAGAGATAGGCTGGCTGACGGTCGCCGTACGACTCGTGCTTGCGGTATTCTGCGGCGGATTTATTGGACTTGAGCGCGAGCGCAAGCGTCGTCCTGCAGGCTTCCGTACACATATACTTATTTGTCTCGGCGCGGCTATGACCACGCTGACAAGCCAATTCCTCGCGCTCAACCTCGGTGCTAACACCGACACGGCGCGCCTGGGCGCTCAGGTCATCGCCGGCGTCGGCTTTATCGGTGCCGGAACGATCATCGTTACCAAGCGCCGTCAGGTCAAGGGACTCACCACGGCGGCAGGACTCTGGACGGCGGCGATCGTCGGACTTTGCTGCGGCGCGGGATTTTTCGAGGGCGCGGTGATCGCGACGCTCATCATACTTATTGTAGAATTCGCATTCGTCAAGCTTGAATATTCGATATTCAACACCTCGCGCGCCTTTAACATTTTCGTTGAATACAGCGAGGCGCAAAATCTTGGTGTTATAGTTGACGTCATAAAGAAGAACGGCGGGTACATCAAGGATATTGAGATCACAAAGAGCAGCTCGGACGGCACGAACGCATGTGCGATATTCTCGCTTAAAATGCCCAAAAAACAGCCCCACCAGATGCTGATGACCACGATAATGAACGTCGAGGGTGTGGCAAACGTCGAGGAGCTTTAATAAAAGGGGCTGCTTCATTTAGCGCAGAACAAAAACACACAAGAATAAAACAAATAGAAAACCGCTTTTGCTATCAAAAAGTCGATAGTGAAAGCGGTTTTTTGTAGAATTTTTCGAGACAAAGCTTGGGGACTTCATTATTATGTGTGTTTTTTAGCCGCGTTCTTCGAATCACGCGTACCTTTGTACGCCGACGAAACGAAGAACACGACTTCTGCATCTAAATCAAGCAGCCCTCTTTAGTCAATCGTTGAAATAAGCTTTTTAACGTCCTCCTCGGTGGTCGAGAAGGTCGCCGTGATGCGAACGACCTTGCGATCGGAGTACCAATAGGTGAGGGAGAACTCGCTGTTCATCTTTTTAAGCGTTTTCTCGTCGAGGATGCAGAATACCATATTCGACTCCACCGGGAGATAGAGCTCGATGCCCCTTTGTGTGAGCTCTTGCGCGATAAGCTTTGCCATTTTGTTCGCGTTGGCGAAATTCTTTATCCAGCGGTCGCCCTCAAAAAGACAGAGCATCTGCGCGCCGAGGAATTTCGATTTGTCGAGATGCTGCATCGACTGCTTGAGTATGTAGTCGCCCTCGATCAAGTCCTCGCCGTGTACGAATACTACAGCCTCGCCGAACATCGCGCCTGCTTTCGTGCCGCCCACCGTGAATACGTCGACTCCGGTGTCTGCTATCATTTCTTTTAGTGTGACTCCGAGCGATGCCAGCGCAGAGCCGATGCGCGCGCCGTCGATAAATAGCTTCATTCCGTGTCCGTGCGCGTAGTCCGCAAGCGCGGATATCTCGTCAAGCGTATAGAGCGTGCCGAGCTCGGTCGGCTGAGTGATGACCACCACCTGAGGATGTAACTGCTGACCTGCTCGCGCGTCGAGCGCCTTTTGGATAGACTCGGGGGTGAGCTTCGCGTCGGACGAGGGCGCGGTGATGATCTTCGCGCCGGTATTGTACTCAAGCGCGCCGCACTCGTGTGTGTCGATGTGAGTCTGCTCGGCGCATACGACCGAGCCGTAGGGCGCGAGCATCGCCTTGAGTGCGACGATATTTGCCGCCGTTCCGTTGATGGTGTAGAGCACCGATATTTTGTGCTCAAAAAAGGACTGCAGATACTCGGTCGCACGCGCCGTGTAGGAATCATTGCCGACCTTGCCGTCCACCGCCTCGCTATTTATTTTTACTATCTCAGATAATACCGCGTGGTCGATATTGTTCCAGACCTCGCCGCGAAAATCCTTTTTAGCCATTTTTTCTCCTTTGGTGTAGAAGTGCTGTGTGCTTTATCTTTACTTATTATAGCGTATCAGCGCGGAAAAGTAAAGATATTATGCAAAAATAGTGAAAAAGTAAAGAAAAAAGCACACCGCGAGAGTGTGCTTGGCACTCCCAGCGAGAAGTTCGCCGTTGGCGAATATTTTTGCTCGCAGCTCCCTCGAGCGAGCTCAGGTCGCTTTGCTCGCAAAATGCGAACCCAATCTCGCGCGATGCGCGAGGAGAAGGTTTTCGTGAGGATGGCAAAAGGGGAGAGTCGCGAAGGGAATTTCGCCGTTGGCGAATATTTTTGCTCGCAGCTCCCTTGAGCGAGCTCAGGTCGCTTTGCTCGCAAAATGCGAACCCAATCTCGCGCGGTGCGCGAGGAGAAGGTTTTCGTGGGGATGTCAAAAAGGGAGAGCCGCAACGGGAATTTCGCCGTTGGCGAATATACCCGCGTCCTTCGCCTGACAAGCGAGCTTGTCGATCTACGGACGGGGTATGCGAACCCAATCTCGCGCGATGCGCGAGGATGGGTTCTCTGTGCGGGTGCCAAAAGGGGAGAGTCGCTTCGCGACTCTCCCCTTTTGGCACCCGCAACGGGAATCGAACCCATAACTACCCCTTAGGAGGGGGTTATTATATCCATTTAACTATGCAGGCGTGTGGAATTTATTATACCACAGATAGATGTATTTTTCAATAGTTATCCGAAAAAATACAATTTTTTTATCCCGAGAGGAGCAAAAGGGGCGCAGTACTTGACAAAAGCTCGAGTTGATGTTATAATTTAATTAAAAAAACAAAAAATTTTTGTAAAAGTGTAATATTTTGAAATTTTTGTTGACTTATACTGTAAAAGGGTAACTTATCCTACATAAAGGAGGCTCTATGAACGACGAAAACAAGAATATCGAATTTGAGAATAATACTGATGCGACAAACGAGACGCGCGAGCAGTTGGCGCCCGAGGTGCCCGTCTCTGACACTCCGAGCACCGACGCGGAATTGAGTGAGGGCGAGCCCACGATAGTCAGCGTGCGCCCTCGCGGCATAGGAAAGACCTTTTTGAAGGTGCTTATAGCTCTGCTTTCTTTTCTCGTGGTTTTCTCGCTCGTTGCGAGCGCGTCCTACGCGGCACTCAGTAACTACGTTCTGTTCCCGGATTTTGATGATGCGCTTGTAAACTCGCTTGAGAACAAATTCGACCTCGGCACAGAATTCGACTTTGCGTCTCTCTCGGAGGCGGGAAAGATAGAACTCGAGATGTATCCGAGCGACGAGGAAGCTGAAGAGTCCGACATTGACAAGGTCATCGCCTCGATATCCTACAAGGGTCTCGAGGAGGCTTCGATGAAGCTCATTGTCGGAGACGAGGTTGCAAATGCTTATATCAACGAGGACGCCATCGCGGCAAATATCGAGAACTTCAAGGACGGTGCGTACTACGGCATCGCGCTCGAGGACATAGTCGATCGACTCGAAGGCTCTTTCTTTGATCCGGAGGAGGAGAGCGACTACGTACAGCTCACCGACGAGCAGTTTGACGAGCTTGTCGACACGCTTGAGACTATCGTTGAGATGAAAGAGAGCGAAAGGGAATACAAAAAGGACGCGGCTCTGCTTCTTGAAACGGTCAAGAAGGCTTTCAAGGACAGCAGCCTTTCGGAGCACGATGTCTCCTACGGCGGAATTAAGATCTTCGGCGAGGAGCGCTCCGCGAGATGCAAGCGCTACGACTTTGATCTTGACGATATTGCGGACTTCCTTGAGAAGCTGGCGGATGAATTCGATGATCCCTCGCAATCACTTGAGGATGCGGTCGAAAATCTATTTGACAACGATTCCTCTCCCTTGGCATCGCTTGTCAACGGCTACGATTGCGACGATATCGTCGACGAGATCGACTCCTTGGTGGACGAGATCGACAGCCTTGACGAAGAGGTTGACTTTACCGTCATACTTGCGTATTCCGCAAACGCCTTTACTGCAATTCAGATAAAGGCTGAAGTCGAGGATGTGATGAGCCTTATCGCAACGATAGACTTTGGCGAATCGCCCACGAAGGACAAGGGGATTATAGTAAATGTTGACGTGACCGACGTTGCTCATAATAACGGAAAAATGAATATCAAGCTTGTCACCGCTCTTGAGGAGAGTGACGGCAAGAGCGAGGCAACTATGACGCTTTCGGTCGATCTTCCGGAGCAGAAGAACGAGATAGTGTTTAGCGCAGAGTTTGACAAAGAGGACGAGAAGGCTGTATTCAGCGCAAGAACGAGAAACGTTATCAAAGAGGGCACTGAGGAGCTTACCACCGAGTCGGGTGAGGAGGAGCTTTTCAAGTTCAGCTTTGATATGCTCGATACCAAGTCGAAGTTTTCGCTGACCGTCGACGAGCTGATCGCGAGTGACGGGAAGGCTGAGGGTGTTGACGGCAATATAATTCTCAGCTTCTACAAGAAACCCGACCGCACTCGCATGCCGCGCTTTGAGGACGTCGTGGATATGAAGGTCAGAAGCTTTGACCGCCTTTGTGACGACCTTTCGGACTATCTTGATGATCTTGGAGAAGAGTATGAGTCTTTCTTTGATATCGACATTTCGGGCGTTATCCCCGAAATAGATATCCCCGGAGTGCATCCGCAGCCCGATGACGACGGTATGGGAATTATCGGCGGAGAGGGCAACAGTAACAATAATAACAACTCGCTCCTGAATTCTATTGCCGACGGCGACTACTTTTATATCGACGCTGATGCAGGCTACAGCGAGAATTACAGATTTAGCGGCGACAGATACTATTTCACCGTATACGACTCGGAGGCAGAGGAGTATCTGTGGAAAGAGTCGGGCACGTACTATATGAACGGAAGCCAGAATATAGTCTTTTGCCCCGAGGGGAATGAAGAATACGAGGCTTTTATACGTATATACGCAGATAGGATAATTATGTTTGATATGGTATACGAAAAGACCTGAGGTAGTGTGATATGGATAACGAAAATAACAATTTTAATGAAGAGGATATAACCGAAACGACGGCGTCTGCGTCCGAAGAACCGTCCGTGGTCGTGACAAAGAAGAAAAAGAGATTTATCAAGCCGCTTATCATATGTGTCTCGATCCTTGTCTCGCTTGCGATCGTTGGAGTCGCGGCATACGCGGTGCTTGCACATTTTCTGTTCTTTCCGAATTTTGCATCCGCGCTTGGCAATACGCTTGAGGCGAAGCTTGATATCGGCACTGAGTTCAGAGTCGATAAGCTGATTGACGGCGGAAAGATCACGCTCAAGGCTGAGGATATGGACGGTAAGACCGAGGATATGAGCTTCACGCTTTCCTATAATAAAAACGGCTACGTCGCAAACGCTGCGCTTGATCGCTACAAGATAGATATAGCGATGACCGATAAGGGAATGGCATATAGCTCCAATAAGCTCAATGACGGCACTGCTTACGGTATTTCGTTTGATAATATTGAAGAGGCGCTTGAGAATTCCGCACTCTACTACAGAAATGACGGCGATTATGCGCTGACCAAGGATGAATTCAAGGCAAAGCTCAAGACACTTGAGGCACTTGCTGAGGATGACGGGCGCATAAAGAAGGACCTGCTCATTCTTTATTCCGAATTCTCAAAGGTATTTGAGGAGAGCGCGCTGTCGGAATATGACGTTGCGTACGGCGGCATCAAGGTCGATGGTGAGAAGAGAAATGCGAGAGCGCAGATATACGGCTTTACTGTAAAGGATCTTACTCGCTTCCTCTCGGATGCAGCGGAGAGATTTGAAGATCCCTCGCCTAAGGTCGAGGATGCGGTCGAACGGCTTGCGAAGACCGAGGCGGCGGTGCTTATCGGTGACTATCTCGGATACAGAGTTTCGGACTGTGACGATCTTAGCGAGCTTCTGGACAAGATTGCAGACTCTCTCGAGGCAAATTTTGATGGTGCGAAGTTCGATATCGTTGTGGGATACGTCGGAAGAGCGGTAAGTGTGATCCAATTCAAGATCACCAAGGACGAAAATCCGACCATCATTATGATAGATTTTGGCGCAGACCCCACTCGCGAGTACAAAATAGACCTTACGGTTGAGTCTAAGATCAAAAACGAAGCTACTAAGGTGCATCTTGGATATAACGTGACAAACACCGAAGATGGCTTGAGAGCAAAGGTCAGAGTTGGAAATTATATCTACTCCGACGTCAGAAACGGATATTATGAAATGAACGGTAGCGAGATCTATCTCGATTTTAACCACAAGGACGGTGAGGTGGCCTTAGTGAGTGAGACGGTAGAGGAACGCTTTGGCGAGGGACTTGATAAGGCTGCCGTTTGGAAAACGGTTGAAAATGAGGCTTTGTTTGAGTACACCGACAGCAAGAATGAGCTGACGCTCGAACTCAAGAAGGTGACCGAGGGAGGCAAGGATACGACTCCGAAGGGTGATTACAGAATAATTATCAGCACAAAGCCCGATAGCGTTAAGCTTCCGAAATATGAAAAGGTATTCAATATGTCAGAGCGAGATTACGAGGATTATCGCGACGATGTCGCAGATTTTCTTAAGGATCTCAAGACCGACGAGTACGAGGGAATGGAAATGATCCCCGAGGAGTTCGACCTTTCTAAATACTTCAAATAAGCAAATCAAAGATCCCCGAGCTCTTTGGGGATCTTTTTTTGTGAGCTATAATATAATAAATAATTCAATGATGCTTGATTTTAAAAGAAATAGCAAAAATGATAACGTGACGATTTTTACAATCGATAAAACACGCCTGAAAGTACAGAAAAACTGCATGCGATCCAAAATATGAAAAATAAGCACAAAAGTATTTGGAAAACACCTTGAAAATACTTGATGCTTGTTTTAAATATTATATTATTCGACACGGATTTTGCGAATGAGTGGGAGCTTTTTGCAAAAAAGTGCTCATAGAGCGGTTTAAAGCACCCTCAAGAAAGATATGGAAAAAGCGTGGCTGTCGGAGAACAAAAATGCATATTTTGCAATTTGTACGGTATAAATTTTCAAAATTTACCTTTTTTCTGAGTGTTTTGTGAGAAAAAAGTGAATTTTTTTATATTTATTGTGAAAAAAGTGTTGACAAAACTTGCATTTCCGAGTATAATTTATACATTAAGCATTAAGATGCTAAATTTTCACTATTTTCACGAAGGAGAAAGATCATGAAACTTTCAACCAAACTTTTTGCTCTTGTTCTTTCTATCGTTATGATCCTTGGTGTTTTCAGCCTTACTTCTTGTAACGCTGACAATCCCGCAAAGGACAACGAGAAGATCAAGATCGGTCTTACCGGACCTCTTACCGGTGGCGCTTCCATCTACGGAATCGCAGTTAAGAACGCAGCTAAGCTCGCAGTTGACGAGATCAACAAGGCAGGCGGTCTTGACGGTATCCTCTTCGAGCTCGAGATGCTCGACGACAAGCACGATGCTACTACTGTTGAAAACCTTTACGCAGAGCTCTACGAGGGCGGTATGCAGGTTTCTCTCGGAACCGTAACCACTGCTCCCGGTCTTAACTACAAGAGCTTCGCTAACGAGGACAACGTATTCTTCATCACCCCCTCCGCAACCGGTGACGCTATCCCCGAGTTCGCAAACGGCTACCAGATGTGCTTTGCAGACTCCAACCAGGGTACTGCTGCTGCTAAGTTCTTCAACGAGAACTACCAGGGCAAGAAGATCGGCGTATTCTACAAGACCGACGACGAGTACTCCGTAGGCATCTACAACAACTTCAAGAAGACTCTTGACGCATCCTTTGGTGACATCTCCGCAACCACCGCTTCTTTCAACGGTGACGCTTCCACCTTCGACTCTCAGATCCAGATCCTCAAGGACTGTGATGTCGTATTTATGCCTATCTACTACACCCCCGCTTCTCAGTTCATGACTCAGGCTAACGGCGTAGAGAACAGCATCAAGGTTTACTACGGATGCGACGGCTTCGACGGCATTGACGCTATCGAGGGCTTTGACATCGCTACCGTTCCTCAGGAAGTTTCTTATCTCTCTCACTTCAACTCCACCGCTACCGAGGGTCCCGCTGCTGACTTCATCGCTAAGTACAACGATGCTTACGATGAGGAGAAGGAGCCCCTCAACCAGTTCGGCGCTGCTGCTTACGACTGCGTATACGCAATCTTCGAGGCTCTCAAGGTTGCTAAGGCTAACGGCAAGGACGTAGCTGCTAACACCTCCGCTTCCGATCTCTGCGAGATCCTTAAGGAAGTATTCAACAGCGATTCCTTTGAGTTCAGAGGCATCACAGGTAAGACTGAGGGTAACGAGAAGTCCCACATCACCTGGAGCGCTGACGGTACTGTTCAGAAGGAAGCTATCAAGTACATTGTAAAGGAAGCTAACTCCTGATAGGCTTGTAAGATAAGCTATTCGATCAAAACCTTTTAACGATTGCCGATGCTTTTGCATTGGCAATCGTTTGTTAAGGTAACGAAGAAGGATTTAATATGGAACTTTTAATCACGTTCGTAAACGGTCTGAGTCTTGGCGGCATCTACGCGATGATCGCACTCGGATACACGATGGTTTACGGTATCGCAAAAATGCTTAACTTCGCACACGGCGACGTAATAATGGTCGGCGGATATATGATCCTGCTCTTTTTGCCGATCAACCCGATCGTAGCTATAATCGCGGCGATCATCTTCTGTACCGTCGTGGGCATAGTAATAGAAAAGGTAGCATACAAGCCGCTTCGTGGCGCATCGCCACTTGCGGTCCTTATCACAGCTATCGGTGTAAGCTACCTGCTTCAGAGCGTGGCGCAGATCGCGTTCGGCTCTGCCTCGAGATTCGTCGTTATCGCAAATCTCGGCACTCTCAAGATCGGCAGCCTTGCAATAGGCTACAGCACTATCATAACCCTTATCTGCTCTATGATCGTAATGATCGGACTCAACCTTTTCGTTAAGTTCTCCAAGACCGGACGCGCGATGATCGCGGTTTCCGAGGACAAGGGAGCTGCGCAGCTTATGGGTATCAACGTCAATAATATAATAATGATAACTTTCGCCATCGGATCAGCACTTGCGGCACTTGCAAGCCTTTTCTTCTTGCTCAAGGCTCCCAGCATCACGCCCACCTTTGGTGCACTTCCCGGAATTAAGGCGTTCACTGCTGCGGTTATCGGCGGTATCGGCTCTATCCCCGGTGCGATGGTCGGAGGACTCTTACTCGGAGTTATCGAGTGCTTTGCGCAGTCTGTTCCAGCAATTGCGCCTTATACCGATGCAATCGAGTTTTCCATACTCATTATAATTCTCCTTGTTAAGCCCACGGGCTTGCTTGGTAAGAAGAGAAGGGAGAAGGTATAATGAAAAACATCAAGTGGAAACATTATATAAACTACATTCTCGTCGGCATAGTCACGCTGATATTTACGATACTTGCATTTTGTGGCGCGCTCGAGAGATCCCTTCAGGTAAATCTTGAGCAGATCGCGATCGCGATGATGCTTGCGGTATCTCTCAGCCTCGTAGTAGGCTTCCTCGGTGAGCTTTCGATCGGTCACGCAGGATTTATGTGCGTGGGCGCGTACCTTGGAGGAAAGATATCCTCGATCCTCGTTCCGATACTCGGCAACGGACTTCTTGCTCTCGCCGCCTCTTTGCTTGTCGGCGGACTTTGCGCAGGTATCTGCGGATTTATCATCGGTCTTCCCGCACTCAGACTCAAGGGCGACTATCTTGCTATCACCACTCTCGCGTTCGGCGAGATCGTCCGCGTGCTCTTCCTCAACTCGAGCTCGGAGAGCTTCGGTGGAGCTCTCGGTCTGCCGACTCCGAGATTTGACAGAAAGTATCTCTTCATCATCTGCTTCTTGATGGTGCTTCTCACGCTCTTCGTCGTGCAGAATCTTATCAGAAGTAAGCACGGACGCGCTATTACTGCTATCCGCGACAACGAGATAGCTGCAAGAGCAACAGGTATTAACGTTACAAAGTACAAGCTCGTGGGCTTTATAGTGGCGGCTATATTCGCAGGATTTGCGGGTGTGTTGTTCAGCTATACACAGCCTAATGTAAGCAGCATCACATTTAACTATAACTACTCTATCGAGATGCTCGTTATTGTAGTTCTCGGAGGAATGGGTAACCTCACCGGCTCTCTTATCGCGGCTGCCGCTGTTACTCTCATCAACTCCTTCCTTCAGGCAAAGCTTCCCGGAGACCTTGCAGTGCTCAAGGATCTGCTTTATGCGCTCATCCTTATCGTAGTCGTTGTCTACAGCAACTCGCCCGCACTCAAGAACTTCAGAGATAAGTACAATCTCCGCAATCTCTTTGCCAAGTTCAGCAAGAATAAGCACGATTCCGACGACTCTACCCGTTGGGACGTCGTTCCTACCAAGATCAAGATGGATGCTATCCTCTCGACCGATATCGTAGTCAACGATCCTCAGGCAGACAAGGCGGATAAGCCAAAGGGGGATAAGTAATGAGTGAATTTGTACTTGAAACAAAAAATCTCGGAATATCCTTCGGCGGACTCAAGGCTGTAAATGACGTCAACCTGCAGATAAAGCAGGGCGAGATCTACGGACTTATCGGACCTAACGGCGCGGGTAAGACCACCGTGTTCAATATTCTCACGGGCGTTTATCAGCCTACGGAGGGAACCTTCTACCTCAACGGACGCGAGCTCCGCAAGCTCCCTCAGGAGAAGATCAACCACGCGGGTATCGCGAGAACCTTCCAGAACATCAGACTTTTTAACAATATGACCGTCCGCCGTAACGTAATGGTCGGACTTCATAACAGACCCGAGTTCAAATGCACTATGCTTGAGAGTATGCTCAGACTCCCCAGACACTTCAAGTGCGAGAGAGAGATGAAGAAAAAGGCTGTCGAGATACTTGAGATATTCGGACTTGCAGACGAGAGGAACACGCTTGCGTGCAATCTCCCCTACGGAAAGCAGAGAAAGCTTGAGATCGCGAGAGCACTCGCGACCGAGCCTAAGCTCCTGCTCCTCGACGAGCCTGCGGCAGGTATGAACCCTCACGAGACCGAGGACCTTCGCCAGACCGTCAAGCTTCTGCGCGAGAAGTACGATATTACCATTCTGCTTATCGAGCACGACCTCAAGTTCGTTTCGGGAATTTGTGACCGCATAACCGTTCTCAATTTCGGAACGGTCATCGCGTCGGGCAATACCAAGGATGCGCTCAGCGACCCCGAGGTCGTAAGAGCATACATCGGAAAGTGAGGACGCTATGGCACTTCTTGAAGTAAAGAATATAGAGGTATACTACGGCGTTATCAACGCGCTCAAGGGCATCTCGTTTGAAGTAAACGAGGGCGAGATCGTTACTCTTATCGGTGCTAACGGCGCGGGTAAGACTACCACGATGAACAGCATTATGGGATTTATTCATCCCAAGGCGGGCGAGATCCTCTTTGAAGGTAAGAATATCGTCGGAACTCCCACGCATAAGATCATGCGTGGCGGACTTACACAGGTTCCCGAGGGACGACGCGTATTTGCAGAGCTCAACGTCTATGAAAATCTTATGATGGGGGCGTATACGTCCAAGGACAGAAGCTCGGTAAAGAAGGATCTTGACAATATCTATTCGCTTTTCCCCAGGCTCGAGGAGAGAAAAAATCAGATGGCAGGAATGCTTTCGGGCGGCGAGCAGCAGATGCTCGCGATGGGCAGAGCTATGATGAGCCACCCCAAGCTTCTGATGCTTGACGAGCCCTCGATGGGACTTGCGCCTATCCTTGTCTCTCAAGTATTTGATATGATCAAGCACCTCAACGAGACCGGAACTACCATTCTTCTCGTTGAACAGAACGCGGAAAAGGCACTTGCTATCGCAGACAGAGCTTACGTTATGGAGACCGGTGCGATCACGCTTTCGGGCACTGGCGCAGAGCTCGCGGCAAGCGAGAAGGTAAGAGAAGCGTATCTCGGCGGTTGATCTGCCTAAAACAGAAAGATAAAAAGAGGCTGAAATTCAGCCTCTTTTTGTTTTGTGAAAAGTGCTGAAATTGTAAAAAGATAGGTAAAATGCTTGACAAGAACAGGAAAATGCTATACAATTTAATTGTAATATACCCGTAGCGGTAAAGGAGGAGACTATGAAAAGATCTATAAGTGCGGCGATCGTGATCGCGCTCCTTTTGGGAACGGCACTGGCAATTATTCCCGCAAGCGCGGCAGAACCCAAGCTTTCCACGAACAAAGAGACCTACACTCCCGGTGAGGCAATTCTCGTCAGCGCATCGAGTGAGAACAAATCGGGCAAGGATTGGATAGGAATTGCGCCCAAGGAGCTTACCACGGGCGGAACTATCGCGTGGGAATACGTTAGCAAGATAGTAGAGAATTACGATATAACCTGCGCGCCCAACAGAGGAAGCAGCGACGTGCTCGTTCCATATATGAATTTCCCTGCGGGAGATTACGTGGTTTATCTTATTCCCGACGATCTGACGCTCTCAAAGGCGCGCGATCAGGGAAAGATACTCGCATCTGTCCAGATCAGCATAGTTGACGATCCGAATGCTTCGCTCAAGTCGCCGACAGCGGTGACGTATCAGCTTGACGACGCGACGAGCGGACTCGCAGACGGCACACTGAGCATCACTCTGCCCGAGTCACACTACGCGGACGATATCTATATGTGGTGGGCAAACGATGATGGCATCCTTGAGGATTACACCAGACTAGCGCGCTTCAAGGTACCGAGCAGAGAGACAACAGAATTTACACACAGAATGACGCCCAACACGCTTATTCCCGCTGAGGCTACAAAGCTTTTGGTCTACACCTACAGCGACAGATTTGGAATGAGTGAGGAATGCGTTGAGGTCAAGCTCCCCGAGGGCGCGGGATACGATTTCCCGACAGAAGCGCCGATCATAGAATTTCAGTCGGTGAGTGACATACACATTGGAAGAAGCGAGTCGGCCGAGCATTTCAAACTGATGCTCGAGGACATCGTCAAGAACAGCCCGAATTCGAGCGGAATTTTTGCTAACGGTGACCTTATCGACGCGGGTAGCAATACTTCTCTTTGGGCAGAGCTTTGGTCGCTCTACGATGGCGTAGAGAACGCGCCCGATTTCTTCCCCGGAATTGGTAACCACGAATACGCTGGAATGAACTACGCCGGCGGACTTGAGAGCTTCCTTAGTAATATCCGTATGCCCGAGGGATATGCAAAGCCCGACGGAACGCAGTATTACGACGTGTGGGTAGACGGCTATCATTTTATCTTCCTTGCAGACGCTAAAACGAGCGGATGCGACATCGGAGACGAGCAGTACGATTGGCTCGAGGCTCGTCTTGCAGAGAAAAAGGACGATCGCCCCGTATTCCTTTTCTTCCATCAGCCGATGAAAAACACGGTTGCGGGAAGTATGGAGAGCGAGGGCTGGTGGGCACTGAAGGACGACAAGAGAATGCGCGAGATCCTTGCCGAGCACCCCGAGATATTCTTCTTTAACGGACATACTCACTGGATACTCGACTCCTACAACACGATGTACGGCGGTGGTGACGAGGCGGCGATATTCAATACCTCTTCTGTAAGCTACCTCTGGCAGTCCTACGACGTGCCCACGGGCGTATATCAGGAGGGAAGTGAAGGCTTCTACGTAAAGGTCTATGAGGACAAAGTGCTCCTGCTCGGTCGCGACTTTGCGAACGGCAAGTGGGTATCCTCGGCGCAGTTCGTCGTAAACGATAGACACACGACGCTTGAGGGTGCGAACGTGAACACCTCGGCACTCGAGGCACTTATCGGCGAGGTCGAAAAGCTCAACGAGGTAGATTATACCGAGGAGAGCTGGAGCGCACTTGCTAAGGCCCTTGAGGGCGCAAAGGCGGTGCTCGATGCCGAGACTCAGGAGGAGATAAATTCCGCAAAGGACGCACTTGACGCGGCAGTAAAGGCACTTATCACGAAGCCCGTCGACGAGGATAAGGGTGAGGACGAAAAGCCTACCGCAAAGCCTACCGATAAGGCTGAGGACAAGACCGACGAACCTACAGAGCCTGAAGCGACCGATCCTCCGCTCAAGGACAAGAGCGGATGCGGCTCGAGCTTCTCGGCACCCGGAGTTCTGCTTTCCTGCATCGCAGCTGCGGCTCTCGTGTTCAAAAAGCGCAAATAATTTTAAAACAGTATCAAGGAAACAAAAGGGAGAACTTTTGTGAGACGAACAGCTTCAATTCTGATAATAACGGCGATGCTCCTCGCAGTACTTTTGTCGCTGACGACCGCATCCGCCGCAGAACCGAAATTTTCTACGGATAAAACTGTGTACAAGGTCGGAGAGCCGATAATGGTCACCGCATCGAGCGACAACGCGGGCGGTACAGATTGGGTCGGCATCACACCAAAGGACAAAAAGGACCTCGGAAATCTTACCTGGATATACACCAAGGACACCTCCACAACCTTTGACATACGCAAAGCACCCAATTGGACGACCAACAAAACGCTTATCAAGTACGAGACCTTCCCCGCAGGCGAATACCTCGTGTATTTTATGCCGAACGACCTCAATTTCAAAGGCAATGAGGATAAGGCACTCGGAGTGATAGAAATAGTTATAGAGAACGACGACAGATACCCCGTAAAAGCGCCGATCGACGCGAACTATTATATATATGACCTCGATAGCGGCATCTCGGACGGCGTTATCAATATAACGCTCCCCGCAGAGCACGGCGCGGACGATATAGAGGTCTGGTGGGGCGACGAAAACGGCAGACTCGCAGGCTACACTATGCTCGCGCGATTCAAGGCGCCCACGAAGAACGGACCTGTGAAGTTCTACTACGAGCTTGACCGCCGCACCTTTATTCCCGCAGGTGCGACCAGACTTATGATCTACAGCTGCAGCGACGAGCACGGCGAGAGCGAGGTAGTTTACTCTGTGCCGCTCGGCAACGCGCAGAGCTACGGCTTTCCCGAGGGCGAGCCTCTGCTCGAGTTCGAGGTCATCAGCGACACCCACGTTCACGACGAGACGAGCGCGGCGAATTTCAAGAACGCGCTCAAGGATATCGCACTCAACAGCCCGAACTCCGCAGGCATCTTCCTTGTCGGAGATATGGTAGAGAACGGCGGAGATCCTGCTCAGTGGGAGCAGTTCTGGGATACTTATGACTCGGTCGGAGCGGCACCCGAGATATATCTCGGTATAGGTGATCACGATCTTCTTGATTACGCAAGCTATGGCGAGGCGGTCGAGAGCTTTATATCTCAGATACGTATGCCCGAGGGTGCCGATCGTACCGACGGCGTGCCATACTACGACCTCTGGCTTGGCGACTACCACTTCATAGTTCTCGGCGACGCCGACGGACTTGCGGAGGGTGAGACCGCGCGCATAGGTGAGGCGCAGTACGATTGGCTTGAAGAAAAGCTTTCGGAGGATAACAATTCCCGTCCCGTCTTCCTCTTTATGCATCAGTCGCTCAAAGCTACCGTCGCGGGAAGCGCGGTAAACGCAGGCAGATGGGGAATTGAGGACGGCGAGAGACTGCAGAAAATACTCGACTCTCACCCCGAGATCGTGATGTTCAACGGTCACTCGCATTGGACGCTTGACGCGGATAATAGCATATACGCGCCCAAAAACA
Source organism: Clostridia bacterium (assembly GCA_017453285.1). Classification (GTDB taxonomy): domain Bacteria; phylum Bacillota; class Clostridia; order Oscillospirales; family CAG-272; genus HGM12713. The sequence goes on from JAFTKL010000027.1 coordinate 36,734, forward strand.
GCGCGGCGATATTCAACACCGCGTCGGTAAGCTATCTGTGGCAGTCCTACGATCTGCCAACGGGCGAGAGACTTGAGGGAAGTCAGGGTTACTACGTCAAGGTCTATAAGGATAGCGTTGTAGTGCTCGGGCGTGATTTTGCAAATGGTAAATGGGTGTCCTCGGCACAGTTCGTGCTTGAAGATAAGACAACGCCCGAGAAGATAGATACGAACGAGCTCGAAAAGCTTATCAAAGACGCTGAGGCTATAGATAAGACCAAGTACACAGAGAAGAGTTACAACGCGCTTGCGGTAGTGCTTGAGGGCGCGAAAAAGGCACTCTCGGCAACAGCGCAGACCGAGATCGACGGCGCGGAAAAGTCGCTCGCGGCGGCGATCGGCGCGCTTGAAGAGATAAAGACAAACGGCGACGGGGAAGAGACTGCTCCGCCCGAGACACCAAAGCCTACCGAAGAGAGCACTACAGCTCCCGAGGATAAGGGCGGCTGCGGATCGAGCTTCTCAGCCCTCGGCGTGCTTCTCGTATGCACAGCGGGCGCAAGCCTTGTGCTCAAAAAGAGAAGATAAATAGAATTATTTGTTTATAGTATCGTAAAATGTGATTATTGATACATAAGAAAACTCCATCACAGACCTTCGTCCATGATGGAGTTTTCTCGTCCTATTCGGTTTTTAGTGATTTCTCCGATAAGAACATCACACTTTTCGTTCGCTATTTTTTATTGATGCCCAAATTGAGTTCGTTGAGCAGTGCAGAGCCGAGGATGAGGATTCCGCCGATGATCTCGAACGGCGAGATAGGCTCTTGCAGGATGGCGACCGAGGCTATCACCGCGACGAGCGGGTCGATATAGCTCATTACGGCGACCTCCTGACCGCGCATATCCTTGAGCGAGCTGAAATAAAGGCAATACGCGACGCCGGTGTGGATGAGTCCGACCGTCAGAAGCAGGAAAAGTCCGCTCATTTGCAGGGAAGTGAGGTGAAATCCGCCCGTGAGCGCGACGTATGGGATCAGCACTATTGCCGCCGCCGAAAACTGCAGGAGCGTGCGCAGAATTCCGTCGATCTGCCCGATATATTTGTTGATCAGCACGACGGTTGCGTAAAGGCAAGCCGCGCCGAGTCCGAGAAGCACGCCGACCGTGCTCGTGCCGCCCGAGCCGATACCCGTGATCAGAAGCACGCCGAGCGTCGAGAATATAAAGCAGAGCCACTGCTTTGCCCTCATTTTTTCCTTGAAGAGAACGAGAGAGAGCAGAGTGACGAGCACGGGCGCGAAATAATAGGCGAGCGTCGCGCTGGAGATGGTGGTGTAGCGGTAAGCCTCGAATAGAAGTATCCAATTAAATCCGAGCGCCGCGCCCGACAGAAAGAGCAGGGGGAGCGCGCGGCGGATGCTCTGCTTAGCGCCCGTGTTATCCTTCTTTCGCACAAGCATAAACGCGCCGACAAGAATTATAGCTAAGAGCGAGCGGTAGAGCGCGATCTCCGCGGCAGAGAGAGCTATTCCGCGCACGAAAAGACCGATCGTGCCGAAAATGACCATTGACGATATCAAAAATATCCGTGAGCGACCCATATCCGCCCTCCTTTTGTATGATGGGATAATTATACCATAGAAATGTGCGTATTTCAATATAAAAACAAAAAACAGACGGCATATACCGTCTGTTTTTATGGCACGGCGTAAGGGATTCGTTCTTGATTTTTGCTCGATGTTTCGGATTTGATCAAGGTAACATCTCGCAAAAATCTTTGGTCACCGTTCACAAAACAACTCACAGGGTTGTTTTGTTCACTGCGTTAGAACCCCTCTTGTTGAAATAAAAAACCAGACAGTAGATACTGTCTGGTTTTTTATGGCACGGCGTAAGGGATTCGAACCCCCGACCTTTTGGTTCGTAGCCAAACACTCTATCCAGCTGAGCTAACGCCGCATGTGCGCTTTCGGAGTACTCTCTCAATCACGCCCGAATATTTTAACACATTTTTGTGCGTTTGTCAAGAGCTTTTTGAAAAATATTTTGGAAATCGAAAAAATATTTCAATCTGTTGAAAGACTTGCGTTAATGTGATATAATAAAGAAAAAGCTTAAAGGAGAAAATATGGCGACCTATCTGTTTGATTTCGACGGTACGCTGGTTGACTCGATGCCGACATACGTGGCGGCGGTCTTGCGCGTGCTTGACGATCAGAATATAAAATACGACAAAAAGGCTTTGATCAAGACCATCACGCCGCTCGGCTTTGGCGGTACGGCGCGCTACTACATAGAGCAGTTTGGACTGACGCTCAGCATCGAGGAAATAGTGGCGCAGATGCACAAAAACGCGCTTGAGGGCTATCTTTATTCCGTGCCCGCAAAGCAAAATGTTATCAAGACCTTGCGCGCGCTCAGAGATCGCGGCGACGATCTGAGCGTTCTGACCGCGAGTCCGCACGCTACGCTCGATCCCTGCCTTCGTCGGCTAGGAATATACGATCTTTTTTCTAACGTGTGGTCCTGCGAGGATTTTGCCACCACTAAAGCCGACGTCAACATCTATCTGATGGCGGCAGAAAAGTTGGGTGTGGCGGTCGGCGAGATGATCTTCCTTGATGACAACTACAACGCAGATCTGACGGCAAAGCGCGCGGGCGCGAAGGTCGTGGGCGTCTACGACGAATCCTCGGCAGAGTACGAGAGCGAGATCCGCGGTATTTGCGACGCGTATATCCGCGATTTTTATGAGCTTATCGACCTGAAATTATAAATTTTTCAACTTTTTTTGCAGGGAAGTGTAATAATCGGGCATATTTTTCTGTCTATTAGGGTGAAGGGCAATCTTTAGAGAGGAGTTTGGACTATGGAAGACAAAAGAATAGTGGATCTCTATTGGATGCGCTCCGAGAGTGCGATCAGCGAGACCGACAAGAAATACGGCAAATATTGCCGCTACATAGCCGAGCGCATACTCGAGAGCGAGGAGGACGCGCACGAGGTGCAGAATGACACCTATCTTCAAGTATGGAACACCGTGCCGCCAAATCGCCCCGATCCGCTCAAACCGTATGTAGGCGCGATCAGCCGAAATCTCTCGCTCAATCGCTACGAGGCGAAACACGCGCAGAAGCGAGAAGGAGTGCTTGGTGAGGCACTCGAGGAGCTGTCCGAGTGTATTGCGCAGAAAGATGACATCCCTACCGAGCGTGAAGAGCGACTTGGCGAGCTTCTCGATAGCTTCCTTGCGACACTTCCCAAGCGCACGAGAAGGGTATTTCTGCGCAGATATTGGTACGCGAGCAGTATAGAGGAGATCGCAAAGGACTACGGAATGAGCGAGAACCACGTGACCGTAATGCTTTGCAGAACCAGAAAAGCTCTGGCAGATATCTTGCAAAAGGAGGGATTTCTCAATGAATGAAAAGGATATTTTGAGGGCTCTGGGCGGCGTAAGTCCGGAATTTATAGCCGATGCCGCACCGAAAGAAAAGCTCAGACATAGAAACCCGATGCTCTTTCGCCTTATAGCCGCGCTGATCTCGGTGGCGATACTTATGGGCGCGCTCTTCGCGGCGATCGTAGTGCCCAAAATAGTAAACGAGATGTTCGTCCCCACGCCGTCGCCCTACGGCAGATACGTGCTCTCGCTTGCAAAGTACCCAGAGATGATGCAGATGCCGAAGAGAGAGGATTATGCGAGCTACAGTGAATATTCTGATGCCAAATACGATTGGCAACGAGCAACGGCAAAGCAATCCGGGTCAGGCTTGAATGGAGAGTCTGTTGCTAAGCTTTATCCGTTCTTCTCTGATTTTACAAGTGAAGCTTTGAAGACGGATAAAGACGAAAATCTGGTCGTTTCGCCGCTTACAATGTATATGCTTCTTTCTATGCTCGGAGAGATGACCGACGGAGAGACGCGAGAGCAGATATTTGACGTTCTGAACATTTCGACAATCGAGGAACTGCGCACTCTGGCGAGTGGAGTATGGAATAGTACGTATTGTGATAACGGTGGCTTTAAATCTGTACTTGCTAACTCGGTATGGTTGGATGAGAGCATCAGATTTAACAGAAACGTTGCACATACTTTGTCTGAAATCTATTATGCTTCGTCATTTGAGGGCGATTTTTCCAAGAAGAAATACGTTAGTGAATACTGCAATTGGATGAATGAGAATACGGGAAATCTGTTTGGATTCTCTCCGGAAAATGCGTCCGTTGACGATCAAACCTTGATGAGCATTGTCAGCACGCTGTATTTTGAATCCGCATGGAGAGATGATAACTCCTTTAACTCAAATAACAACTACAACGATGTTTTCCATACGAATTCGGGTGACGTTGAAGTAACCTATATGAAGAGAATGATCGAACGTCATCTTTTTGGTTCGGAATACTTTTATGCGACATATCTTGAGCTTGGTAGCGACGGAAAAATGTGGATCTTTCTTCCCGATGAAGAAGACACTGTTGAGGACGTGTTGTCAAGTAAAGATTTTATGAACTTGGTAACCAAAGGAAACGGTGTTGAATGCAAGGAATATGAAATTACGCTATCCCTGCCAAAGTTTGATATTACTTCACATGACAGCGCAGAAAAATATCTTGAAAGACTTGGAATAACCGATATCTTCGGCGCAAATGCTGACTTTTCACCCGTGACAGACAGTAATGTGGCTGTAGGAGAAATTCTGCAGGGAGCGCGCCTGAAAATAGACGAGGAAGGTGTTGTGGGCGGAGCGTATAGTGAAGCGGTGATTTATTACGGCGAACCACTACCCCTTCAAAAGAATATCGATTTAGTAGTAAACCGTCCGTTTGTCGTTGCTATTACAACACGCGCAAACCTGCCGCTCTTTATCGGCGTCGTCAACGATCCCACCAAAAATTGATATATTATCAAGAGACCGCCTGCCGAGTTTTCGGCAGGCGGTTTTGTATTTGATGGATGGACGGAAGTTCATTTTTAACCGATACGACATTGGACAGTCGAGGACGCCTGTCCCTACAAACAAGAGAGATAATCGCCGCGCGTTCGTCATTCAACACAACAACCTATTTCTATCTTGGCGGTAGGGGCGACCTGTGGTCGCCCGCTTTGAAACAAAAGTTACTTTGTGTCATACAACGGGCGAGATAGATGTTTTTTCTTTGGATTACAGACGGAAGTTCATTTTTTAACCGTAATGACTATTATCACCTCTCAGTCTGCATACAACTTCGTATCGAGTTTGCTTTGCAAACATCGGCAGACAGCTCTCCTCGAGGAGAGCCTTTAAGTATCATTGTTTTACGTTTTTTAGGACCGTCGGCAACTTGTTGCGCAACAAGTTGCGCAACAAGTTGCAGGGACGCACGGTCCCTACAATCAGAGAGATAATCCCCACGGTTTCGGTGGTCGACGGAACGTAAAATCTATATCTCACTCTTCATAATAAAAAGAAACACGCGGTAGGTTGTCTGTCCGCGTGTTTCTACATCGCTATTAAATTAAACTCAGAAAGGGAATATCGTTATAGGTTACAGTATCCCAAACTTTCGTAGGGAATATCGTTACGAGTTATAACAAAACCCTTGACCAACCTCCATTCAAGTTCTTTGGCTCCACCTTTCTCGAAAGAAAGGTGGAAAAAACGCATCCCCAAAACTAACCTCAGAACCCGTTGAGTCCCCATTTGATCATTATTTCTTTATAATTCTTGTATGCGTAGTTGAGGTCGAAAGAGCAGTTAAAGCCGTCGATCTTGCCCTCCTCGGAGTATTGCCACATACCGAGCTGCTTGCCGTACTTCTGCTCGTTCCAGGTCGGCTTTTCGGTGAGCGGGTAGCGCGCGTACCACACGTCGTAGAGCGTGAATATCTTCGCGCCGTCGAGGATGTAGGTCAGCCAATTGTGGTTGGAATAGAGCCCCGCATAGTAGCCCTCGGACTGAAGAAGCGTGATAAAACGCTCGCACATCTCGCTAAGGTAGTTCTTGCCGAGAGCCTCAAGTGAGGCATCCTCAAGGTCGAGATATATCGGGTACTCGAACTTCTTGCCCTCAAGATAGGAAAGCAGATCGCGCGCGTCCTTCTCGATGCCCTCAAGCGTGGTCGCATAGGTGTAGAAATAAACTCCGATCTCCAGTCCCGCGGCGCGCGCGCCCTCGTAGTCCATCTCAAATGTCGGCTCAAGTCCGCTCTTGGTGCTGCCTGCCTTCAGGATCACAAAATCAACACCCGAGTCGGCGATCTTCTTCCAATCGAGCGGCAGATAGTTGTCCTCTGTGTCGGTGCCGTGGTTCCAACGCGACACATCAATGCCGCTTGCCACCACCTCGGAGCTGCCCACGTAGGCATTCTCGAGAATGTCACTGTAGTAGACGTAATCGGCGGTGTAGGAAAACGAGCACTCGCAGACGTAGGTCGTGCATCCCGGCGTCGTCGCGGTCGGGCGCGTGGTGGTCACTTCAAAGCTGTGACCGAGTGAGTCGATATAGTCGGACGTGTATTCGTAGTCACACGCGCGGCAGGTGTAGTGCGTAAATCCCTCGGTCGTGCAGGTCGGTTCGGTTACTTCCTTTGCGAAGCTGTGCCCGTAGGGAGTCAGAAAATCCGAGTCGTACGCGTAGCCGCAGGCGCATTCGTAGTGCGTGTAGCCCTGAGCGGTGCAGGTGGGCGGATAGATAGACATAGTCGGCTTGTGCAGAGAGCAGGGAAGATCGCGCTCTACAACCTTGCCGCACTTCTTGCACGCGCTTTCCTCGGTTCCGAGGCGGTTGCACTCGGGCTCGAGCACCGTCTGCCACTCGCCAAACTCGTGCGCGCAGGGCAGACTCTCCTTTGGTATCTCAACATCGCCGTCGGGAGTATTGCTGCCGTCCGACGAGCAGGAGAGAAGAGAGAGCAAAAGAATAATGATAAATCCAAAAATAAATATTCTGGTCTTCAAAGAAATATCCTCCGAAAATGGTCATATATGCTAACGAGGATATTGTACCACAATTTGCCGCGCTTGTCAATCCTATACGCACATCTGCCGCTTGGTAATATCTTCCGTGCTTGACGGAGGCGCGGCAGAGTGGTATAATGAAATAAATTTTAAAATTTTTAAAAAAATTTGAAATTTTGAAATATTCGCACATCGTTTTGCGTCTATATAGGTGAAAGGGCCTTTCAAATCTTTCGATTCTTTCAATCCACAATGAAAGGAGTGACGGTATGGATGATAAGCAAATTGTAGAACTCTTTTGGGAACGTTCCGAGGATGCAATTGCCGAGACCGATAGAAAATACGGCAGATATATTTTGTTCATAGCCCAAAACGTGCTTTCTGATGACGAGGACGCACGCGAGGTGCAGAATGACACCTATCTGCGCACTTGGGATAGCATTCCGCCCGAGCGACCGACTGCGCTGAGAGCCTACGTCGGCGCAATATGCCGAAATCTTGCGCTCAGCAGATACAGAAGAAAATATGCGGAGAAACGCCAAGGTTGCGTGGATACCGCGATCGACGAGCTTGCCGACTGCCTGCCCGACGGGAATGACGGCGACCGCGTTGCAAGCGAGAGGATAGGTGATGCGCTCAACAGATTTTTAGAGGGGCTTGAGCCGAACGAGAGAAAGGTGATCGTGCTGAGGTATTGGTATATGTGCAGTATCGACCGCATCGCCGAGGAATGCTCGATGAACAAAAACACCGTCGCAACGGTGCTTTTCAGAAAAAGACGAGAGCTTAAAGCTTTCTTAGAAAAAGAGGGGGTAAACGTATGAAGAAAGAAGATATTTTCAATGCCTTTGAAGAGCTTGACCCGAAGTTTATAGAGGAGGCAGCGCCGAAGATGAATAAAGTAAAAAAGAACACCTTTGTTTTGCGCATCGCCGCAGTTGCCGCGTGTGTCGCCCTGCTCGTAAGTGTCGTAGTGGTAAGCACGCTTATGCTTAACCGAGAGGATGAGGATCCACCCGACGTGCCGAGTGAGACGATCACGCCCGACGAAAAGGCAGAGTACATTATGTATATTGATGTCGGTATGGATGCAAATGCTCCTCCTTTGGAGACTGATAAATTCACCGTAAAAACGGATTCAGCAGAAGAACTGGACCTTTCGTGTTTGAATAGAATAGAGAAAGAAAGCGTGGAAAATACTACAAATCAAATATCACTTGATTTGTTAAATAACCATTGGAAACTAGAATACAATAGGACATTCGAAAGAGGTCTTTATCATAGCGACAATTTTTCACATCTCGGTACCTATGATGAATATGTCTCAGATGATGCAGTGGTATATATCAATAAAATCAATGGAGAACTGATGTTTTTATCAGACAAGGAAATCGATAGAACAGCAGAAGGTGATTTCAGCATAGAAGAAGGCAAACAAGCGGCGAAAGAGATACTTGCTATTCTGTATGGCGAAGAAGTTCTTGAATATTATGGAGAACCAATATTTAGCGATACAGTTTTGGAGAATAATCTCAGTCTTGGACAGGAAGTCTTGATTAAAGTTGTTTATGAAAAGGCAGCCTTAGGGTACAGAACCGACGATAGAATTACCGTTAAATTCAATAGAGAAGGAAAGTTGGTTTCTATCAATGCTATGAAACGGAATACTATGACGCGTGTAGAAGAAGATATTACCAAGGAACAGACTGACAAAGCATTGAATGTGTTGAAGCAGCAATTTCCGAATGATAAAATAGAATCAGCAATAATATCTGTTGCCGCTGATGGAAAATATTATATAACAACTACTGTTATAAGATATCTTTCAATGCATCCTGTACGTTACCCGCTGAAGTTAGCGATGAATATACAGTAAACGTATTGCATACTCAAGCGTACGTTTGTGCGCTTGAGTATTATAATCTAACCAACCGCCTGCCGAGTTTTCGGCAGGCGGTTTTTGTGCGCTTATCGTTAAATACATCTTCACTTGTTATCCGCTTTTTCTTTTGACTCATAAGGTGCAAAAGAAAAAGCTACCAAAAAGAAAACACCGAAAAGGGTGTTTCGCTCGTTGCGACGAGCGACCGACGTTTCGCCGTCGGCACACGACAAACTTTTGAAAAAGTTTGATCAAAACTTTCCTGCGGCGCACCCCATGAGGTTTAGATGTCACTCTTCACAATAAAATAGCAACCCGTGGTAGCCTGCTGTCCACGGGTTGCTTCCTCGCATTGATACTAAATCACACAGCGAGAATATCGCTTTGGTTTACAGTATCCCAAACATCTTTAGAGAATATCGGCTAGAGTCACGTACAAACTCTATAACAACCCTCATTCAAGTTCTTTTGGTTCTTTTCTCCGAAAGAAAAGAACGAAAATCGCATCCTCAAAATCCATTCAAATTCCACTTTTGCATTATTTCCTTATAATCCTTATACGCATAGTTGAGGTCAAAGCTGCCCTCGAGCCCGTCGATCTCGCCGCTTTCGGTGTACTGCCACATTCCGAGCTGCTTGCCGTACTTTTCTTCATTCCAGGTCGGCTTCTCGGAGAGTGGGTAGCGCGCGTACCAAAGGTCAAAGAGCGTGACTATCCGCGCAGTATCGAGGATCGTCGTCAGCCAGGTGTGGTTGGTGTAGAGCCCCGCGTAGTAGCCGTTCTCCTGCAGAGTGCAGAGAAAGGTTTCACACATCGCGCTGAGATTATTCTTGCCGAGGGAAGAGAGCGAAGGATCCTCGAGGTCGAGATATATCGGATATTCAAATTTCTTTCCTTTTATATAAGAGAGCAGGTCGCGTGCGTCCTTCTCGATTCCCTCAAGCGTGGTCGAATAGGTGTAAAAATACGCGCCGACCTCGAGCCCCGCCGCGCGTGCGCCCTCGTAGTC
>JAFTKL010000028.1 GCA_017453285.1 Clostridia bacterium
AATAATCCTGTATATTGATTCTGCTAAAATAAAAGGCGAGCTTTTCGCAAGACCGCGCAGAGCGGGCGACAGCCTGCGCATACGTGGTATGACAAAGAGCCTCAAAAAGCTTTTATGCGAGAAAAAGATAGATCTTGAGCTTCGCGCAAGGCTTCCGATCATATGTGACTCCGAGGGAGTCGTCGCAGTTCCCTTCGTCGCACTCCGCGACGGAATGAAGGCGGATCCGAGCAGTGATTCTGCCGTCGCCATCAACATTTGTTTTTATTAACAAGTATCACTTTTATGAAAAACGGAAAGGCTAATGAAATGAGAGAAGACATTGAAAGCATACTCGTCAGCGAAGAAGAGCTCGCAGAGATCTGCGACAGACTCGCAACAGAGATCACTGAAGATTACAAAAATTCCGATCGCAAGCTCGTGCTCATCTGCATACTCAAGGGGTCGCTTATGTTTACATCAGAGCTTTTGAAGCGAATTGAGCTTCCGCTCGAAATCGACTTTATGAAAGCATCCTCATACGGTGCGCGCACAGTATCGTCAGGAATTATCAATATCCACCTCGATATCAAGCGCGACGATATGGAGGAGGTCGATTTCATTCTCATCGAGGATATCATCGACAGCGGAAACACACTTTCTCACCTCGTACGCTACCTTAAGGAACGCGGTGCGGCAAGCGTTCGTACCTGCACGCTTCTTGATAAGCCCGAAAGACGCACGGTCGACTTTACACCCGACTACCGCGGAAAGATCATTCCCGACAAGTTCGTTGTCGGATTTGGTCTTGACTACGATGAGAAATACAGAAATCTCCCGTTCGTAGGCATTCTCAAACCCGAAGTCTACAGCGAATAAAGCAAACAAATACCACAGTGGAGGAATCCAATGAAGAAAAACAGCAGCGTAAAGATAGTATTATTTTATATTGTCCTTTTCGTTGTAGTGATCGTCACTCTCTCGATGCTGTTCAAAAACGGAAATAGCGAAAAGATAACCTACGGACAGATCGTCGACTATTTCAAGAATGACCGCGTATCAGAGTTCGTAGTTGACAAGGATTACTATATCGAAATGCTCGTATATGAGGTCGATGCGGACGGAAATATCCTTATCGACGACGCTACGGGCAAAGAAAAGACCAAAAAAATAGGCTATCAGCTCCAGAGCCTCGGTCTTTTCGTCGAGGACTGCTCGGAATACTATAAAAACAACACGAATATCAAAAATTACGACATAGAGCCTGACAACGTATTTCCCTGGTGGGTTGCGTTCTTGCCCTATATTCTCGTTCTCATCATTATCATCATCCTCTTCGTAGTGATGCGCAAGGCGGCAAATTCCGGCGGCGCAGGCGGAGCGGGCAGAATGAACTCCTTTGGCAAGGCGAGAGTCAAGATGCCGCAGAACGACAAGAATAAGGTGCTTTTCTCTGACGTTGCAGGTGCGGACGAGGAAAAAGCGGAGCTTGAAGAGGTCGTAGACTTCCTCAAGGATCCCACTAAGTTCGCAAAGCTCGGCGCGAAGATCCCCCACGGCGTTCTCCTCGTCGGCCCTCCCGGCACGGGTAAGACTCTGCTTGCAAAGGCAGTTGCGGGAGAAGCGGGCGTCCCCTTCTTCTCTATCTCGGGCTCGGACTTCGTCGAAATGTACGTCGGTGTAGGTGCTTCCCGTGTTCGCGACCTCTTTGAGACGGCAAGAAAGCATCCTGCTTCTATCATATTCATCGACGAGATCGACGCGGTCGGTCGCCACAGAGGCGCAGGTCTCGGCGGCGGACACGACGAGCGTGAGCAGACGCTCAACCAGCTTCTCGTTGAGATGGACGGCTTCGGCTCACACGAGGGCATCATCGTCATCGCGGCAACCAACCGTCCCGACATTCTCGACCCCGCACTTCTCCGCCCCGGCAGATTTGACCGCGAGATCACGGTAAACTACCCCGACATCAAGGGACGTGAAGAGATACTCAAGGTACACGCAAGAAACAAGCCCTTTGAAGCAGACGTCGATTTCTCGACTGTTGCTAAGACCACCCCCGGATTTACCGGTGCAGATCTTGCAAATCTGCTCAACGAGGCATCTCTCCTCGCCGCACGCAGAGGCAAGAGCCTTATCGGTATGGAGGACATCGAGGACGCGTATATCCGCGTAATTGCAGGTCCTAAGAAGAAGTCCAGAGTTATGAAGGACAGTGAGAAGAAGAACACCGCGTACCACGAGGCAGGTCACGCTATCGTAACACATCTTCTTCCCGACACAGATCCCGTACACCAGATCTCTATCATCCCTGCAGGCAGAGCGCTCGGTTATACCTTGCATCAGCCTCAAGAGGATAAGTACAGCGTTTACAAGAGCGGTCTTAAGAACGAGATCGCGATACTTCTCGGTGGCCGTGCCGCTGAGGAGATAATCTTCGGTGACGTTTCGGGTGGCGCGTCCAACGACATCGAGAGAGCCACCAAGATCGCAAAGCAGATGGTCACAAAGCTCGGTATGAGCGAGTCTCTCGGTCTGCGCGCATTTGGCAACGATCACGGCGAGGTATTCCTCGGCAGAGATTTCTCGAGCTCGCAGGATTACTCGGACGAGACCGCGGCTAAGATCGACGCAGAGATCCACTCGATCATCAGCGATGCTTACGCTACCGCTAAGAAGCTTCTTAGTGATAATATCGCAAAACTTCACTTCGTATCCGAGTTCCTTGTCAAGAACGAGGTTATGGACGCTGAGCAGTTTGCGGCGGCTATGAACAGCGATTGCAGCTTCGAGGAGCTTGAGGAGATGACCGAGGCTAAGAAGCGCAAGAGCCGTGAAGAAAACGACCGCAAGCGTGCAGAAATGCTTGCTGAGGAGCGCAAGCGCAAGGAAGCCGAGGAAAAGGCACGCCGCGAGGCTGAGCGCAACAACGACGCAAACAGATACGATCGCGACGGCGACCCGGGCAACAACGGAAATATCAGTCCCGACGGAAAGGACTCCGACGGCGACAACGATCAGAATATTCCCTTCTGATCACAATGATTAAAGCCGCGAGGAACTTTGATCCTCGCGGCTTTGCTATTTTAATCGAGGTATTTATGAGACTGCTATTTGAGATAGATGCAAAAGACTACAAGGAGGGCGGCAGAATTTTTGCGCGCCCCTCTGTCAGAGCAATAATATTGCGTGACGGAAAGGTCGGAATGGTGTACAGCAAAAAGTACAATTACTACAAGTTCCCCGGCGGCGGAATTGAGCGCGGTGAGGATCACGTAAGCGCGCTCGCGCGCGAGACTCTTGAGGAGGTCGGGCTTTGCGTGATCCGCGAGAGCGTACGCGAGTTCGGCTACGTTCACCGCCTGCAGTTCGACTACACGGGAGCGGCGGACATATTCGTGCAGGATAACTACTATTATCTTTGCGAGGTGGAGGATCGGGCACTCGAGCAAAAGCTCGACGGCTACGAGGCGGATGAGAGATTTACTCTGCGTTTCGTATCCCCTGCAAACGCTATCGCAACCAATCGCGGATATAACCACGGACCGAAAGATCTGCGTATGATCGAGCGCGAGTCGAGAGTCCTTGAGATCCTATCACAAGAGAATATTATATAGAGCAGAATTATTTCTGCTCTTTTATATTGTAATCCTTTGCAGATGCTTTTCATATACATTGAAAAAAGGCACGGTAAAGGAGAGACTATGAAAAATGCTGTAAAAGATAAGATCCGCGGACTTACTGACGAAGAAGCGCGGCTCTCTCGCGAGAGGCACGGTGCGAACACGCTTGCCGAGGTCAAGCACAAGAGCTTTCTTCGTGCGTTTTTCGAAAACCTTGGAGATCCCGTCATCAGAATTCTGCTCGGCGCGCTCATCGTTAACCTCTTTTTCGTATTCCGCGGCGGCGATATTCTTGAGACTATCGGCATCGCGATCTCGGTATTTCTCGCCACGCTGATCTCAACGCTCTCCGAGAGAGGAAGCGAGGCGGCGTTCCGCAAGCTCGAGGAGGAATGCTCGCACTCAAGCTACAGAGTCTGGCGCGACGGAAAGATATGCGAGGTCGCGATCGAGGACGTTGTGGTTGGCGACGTGATAAAAGTCAGTGCGGGCGAGCAGATCCCCGCAGACAGCTTCGTTATCGATGGCAAGCTCAGGCTCGATCAATCGATGTTGACGGGCGAGAGCCGCGAGATCGAGAAGTGCAAAAGCCGCGACTCCACCAAAACGCCATCGTCGAAAAGCGCGGTCTTTCGCGGCTCGGTCATACTCTCGGGAGAGGGCGAGATCGAGGTCTTTTCGGTAGGCGCGGACAGCTTTCTCGGGAAGATATCGGATGAGGTAGGTGCTGACACCCGTCAGAGTCCACTCAAGCTTCGTCTGACAAGGCTCGCACGACAGATCAGCCGCATCGGCTATCTCGCCGCTATTCTCGTCGCGCTTGCGTATCTCTTCAATATATTTATAATCGACAGCGGCTTCTCGCTCGAGCTCGCTTTGCGCAAGGCGCGCGATCTGCACTACTCGCTCGAACATCTGCTCCACGCGTTTATGCTGGGACTCACCGTCATAGTTATGGCAGTTCCCGAGGGTCTTCCGATGATGATCGCGGTGGTGCTTTCGGCTAATATCCGCAAAATGATCAAGGACAACGTGCTGGTGCGCAAACCCGTGGGCATCGAGGCGGCGGGCAGTATGAATATGCTCTTCACCGACAAGACCGGTACGCTGACCGAGGGAAAGATGAGCGTCGGGGATATAATTCTCTGCGACGGTGACGGTCTGCTCGTCTGTGAAAGCTACTCTTCACTAAAAAAGCAGTCTGCGCCGCTCGCAAGGCTCTACCTCGAGAACGCTCTCTGCAACACCGCGGTCACTTTGTCAGGCGGCGAGGTGCTTGGTGGCAACTCGACCGAGCGAGCTATCTCGGAGTCAGTGCTCGCGTGCGGTGCGGAAAACATCAATTGCAAAGCTCTTGAGAAGCAAGCCTTTGACAGCGCGTACAAGTATTCTGCCGCGCGTACGCTATCCGACAGTCGCTCACGCATATACATCAAGGGCGCGCCCGAAAAGTTGCTCGCATCCTGCCGCTACGCATATGACAAAAGCGGCAGAGCTATTCCCTTTTCCCGAGTGTCCTACGCGCTTCTGCGCCGTATCAGTGAGCTGACCTCGTCGGGCAAGCGTGTTTTGTGCATCGCAGAGGGCGATGCTATGCCAAGCGCGCGTGGACTTGGCGAGCTGACGTTCATCTGCGCTATCACGCTCTGCGACAGACTGCGAAGTGAAGCGCGCGAATCGGTCAAGGCACTTTCGGATGCAGGAATTCGCGTGGTGATGATAACGGGAGACAACCGCGACACCGCCGAGCATATCGCACGCGAGTGCGGCATCGTCTCGTCGGCAAACGACGTCGTAATGAGCAGCGAGGAGCTTGCCGCGATAGACGACAAAACGCTTGCCTCTCTGCTCCCTCGGCTGTCGGTGCTCGCGCGCGCTCTGCCGACAGACAAGAGCCGTCTCGTCCGCGTGGCGCAAGACAAAGGGCTTGTCGTCGGAATGACGGGCGACGGAATAAACGACGCGCCTGCGCTCAAGCGAGCCGACATCGGTTTTGCTATGGGTAGCGGCACGGGGGTTGCGCGCGAGGCGGGAGATATAATAATACTCGACAACAATCTTTCCTCTATCGGCAAGGCGGTACTATACGGCAGAACTATCTTCAAGAGCATCAGAAAATTCATCACGCTTCAGCTGACGATGAATTTCTGCGCGGTCGGTATCTCGATGATAGGACCGTTCATCGGCTACGACTCGCCCGTCACCGTCGTGCAGATGCTGTGGATAAATATGATAATGGACACCCTCGGCGGTCTTGCCTTTGCGGGAGAGGCGGCGCTGAGCTCCTATATGAAGGAACGCCCCAAGAGGCGCGACGAGCCGATTCTGAACGGATATATGATCTTTCAGATGATCTGGGCAGGGATATTTACGGTCGGACTTTATATGCTGTTTCTGACCTCACCGAGCATCATCAGCAAATTCAGAGACAGCACCGACGACATCTATCTGCTGACCGCGTTTTTCGCGCTATTCATCTTTACCTCTGTCTTTCATTGTTTCAACTGCCGTACCGATAGGCTCAATATCTGCGCGTCCCTCGGCAAGAACCGCGCGTTTATCGCGATAATCACGCTCGTGACCACAATCCAGCTCGCTTTTGTCTATCTCGGCGGCTCGCTTTTGCGGACCGCGCCGCTCACTCGCGACGAGCTTCTGCTCACGCTCCTGCTCTCGCTGACCGTGATCCCCGCCGAGCTCGTGCGCAAGCTTATCCTCAGAATTTTCAAAATAAAGCAAAGATTTTAAAAAATAAAAGAGTCGACGTTCATCTCGTCGACTCTTTTATTCTTTAGAGAATTATTCAGCAGTTTCCTCGTCTGGCGCTTCAGCAGCCTCGGCTTCTTCTGCGGTAGCGGCGTCAGCGGCAGCATCTGCGGCCTCCTTAGCCTTCTTTGCTTCCTCTCTTCTCTGCTTTTCAGCCTCGAGTTCAGCCTTGATAGCCTTCTTCTCAGCCACAAGTGCCTCGATCTCAGCTACGATAGCCTGAGCCTTTCCCTCTTCGACTTCTTCTCCCTTGAGTACAACGTAATATACTCTACCAAGCTCCTCATACTTCTCTGCTACTTTTCCGTCAATAGTCTTCATTCTTACGTGCTTAGCCGCGGTATCCGCGACCTCGCTTGTCTTTGCGACTACCTTATCGGTGGTCTTGCAGATCTTAGCCTTTATCTCATTCCAGCTTGCCATAGCTTTTCTCCTTGTGTATTTATAATTTAATATTTGCACCTTTACATACAATATTATACGCTCTTTTCCGCATTTTGTCAATATAAAAATCCGATATATACATAAAGCGCTGCTTTGAGAATTATTCTACTCTTATAAATTCGACACGAAGCGCCTCTGCGTCATCCTTTTGAAAATGAACGTGTGCAACTCTGCTATCTGACAGATGGTATTCATATATGACAGCACCCGAACCGATATCATGTCCGAGCACGCCCAACACTCCCGTCACTTCCTCGTAAGTCATTCCTGCGCTTACCTGTTCGATCTTCTCGGGAGCTACCGTCCCCAGCTCTGCGAGCGGAATTATCATAAAAGAGTTCAGGAATTCCTCGGTGTTAACCCCCGCGATGCTGTCAGCGTAGTAAAATACTTCAAAGGCTATTCCATCGATCACTCCCCGCCACGTTATACAATCGCCTTCGTATGTAGGATGCTTTTTTCTGAGCTCAGATACGAACGTTATCCTTCCGTCCTTGCTCACGATAGGATTTGGCAACAATAAATCTTTGTTGTTCGCGATTACCGTCTCGGTTATCCATTCCAGAGGATCTTCAGCTCCGTCAATTTCCAAATAATATAGAATTCTCACAAAGTCGCCGTTCGCGGCCTCTTTCGTCACGTTCAAATACTTATTTTGGTTTTTTGTGATATTTTCCTCGTATTTTATCCAGGTAAACTCACCCTCGACGACGTCGGGATACGGAACAGAATCTATCACGCTCAAAAAGGTAGAAAGCTCTTCAACCGTTCTGCGATCACCGATATCAGCAAAACAATAGCTGTAAAAAACTTCTTCAAGCTTCTCCTCAGTAGGTGAAGAAACCGCTTTTCTGATCTTCAAAATATCTTCTCTCGGAGAACGCAGATCAATACCTTTTCTCATCGGAATATCCTCGGGTGGATATATTATATACGTCTCCTCGGTTGGCTCTTCGGTCGGAGCATACATAGGCGCGCCGGTAGGTACATCGATGTCCGCGGTAGGAACTTCGGGCTCTCCGAACGAAAATCCCAAGTTAAAATCGCAGGCAGTCAGGAAAAATACAAGCAAAAACGCAAGTAAAATTGCCAATACTCTTATCAATTTCATAAGCTCCTCCTTATCTTTTCTACACTTTAAGTATACCACAAGTGTCTGCATTTGTCAACACGCTATACGCAGTCAGAAATGAATATGAATAAAATGGGCGCAAACAGAAAAAATAAGAAAAACGGAGGAAATAAATATGAATATGCAAAAGGATCAATACAAGCGATTTGCCGACGCGCACGCGC
This sequence comes from Clostridia bacterium, assembly GCA_017453285.1. GTDB lineage: Bacteria > Bacillota > Clostridia > Oscillospirales > CAG-272 > HGM12713. Next base: position 8,109 of record JAFTKL010000028.1, read on the forward strand.
CGCGCTCGCCGATAGTCAAGAACTGCATCCTCGCCTTTCTGTTCGGCGGCGGTATCTGCAGCTTTTCCGAGCTTCTCTTCATGCTCTACTCAGCGTGGGATTATCTTGACGAGGACTCTGCGCGCGCGCTTTGCTCGGTGACTCTTATCTTTATCGCGGTGCTGCTCACGGGAATAGGCGTTTTTGACAAGATCGCCAAGCACGCGGGCGCGGGCACGCTCGTTCCGATCACGGGATTTGCCAACTCTGTCGCCTCGCCCGCCATCGACAGTCGCGCTGAGGGTTATATTCTCGGCGTGGGCGCAAAGATCTTCACGGTCGCGGGCCCCGTACTGCTGTACGGAACGCTCGCAGGCGCGATATACGGGCTGATCTATTGGATCTGCTCGCTCTTCTGACAAAAAAGACGGATCTCTCCGTCTTTTTTTATGATCCTTCTCTTTTTATCACACAAGAGAGGGTCGAGAAAAGTATTTTAGCGTCAAGCGAGGGGCGCAGATTGTGCAGATAGTAGGTGTCCTTCTCGAGCTTCTCTCTGTCGTCCAGCGAATTCCGTCCGCCTATCTGCGCCATTCCCGTAATTCCCGGGCGAAGCGCGTACACGCCTGCCCTCTGCCGTCCGTCGTGGATCTCGCTCTCCTCGCATATCAGCGGTCGCGGACCGACGAGGCTCATATCACCGCGTATCACGTTAAACAACTGCGGCAACTCGTCAAGGCTGCTCTTCCGCAAAAATCTGCCGACACGCGTGACGTAAAGCTCGCGCTCGGAAAAGAGCGAGGACGGCATATTGCTCGGCGCGTCGCGTCTCATCGTACGGAATTTGTAGCAGACGAACACTCTGCCTTCCCTGCCGCGCCTCTCTTGTTTAAATATCGCGCCGCCCTCGCTTTCTGCGCGTATCGCAACCGCGATGATCAGCATCGGCAGAAGCAGAAGAAGTGCAAGCATCAGCGCAAGGAAGAGATCGAGCGCACGCTTGAGAAAAGCTCTATATATTCTGTTAAGCATTCTGCACCCCCTTTTTTGTTTAGGATTTGCAAAATGCCGATGATTATACAAAAAGGATCGTAAAATGGCGAACGGCGATAAAGCAGTATAAACCAACCGACAGTAAAAGGATAGAGAAATTTTACATTCTCTATCCTCTTTTTCCTTACAAGTACTGCATTTATGTATGAAAATGCTAATCTTAGTTATGAGTTATAAAGCTCGCTTATGCTCGCCGTTATGAGTTTGCCTTTTGCTGCGCAAAAATGCAAACGTTATGATATGATCGCCCGCTTGGTTTCAAACTGTGCCGAAGGCACATCATAACTTGGCGAAGCCAATCATAACTCATAACTCGCCGAAGGCGATCATAGTTGGCGACCTGCTCTGCGGCAGGCTCGCCAAGCGATCCTTTAAGTCTCTATAACAATTATCTCTGTCGGATTAAATATCCTCGGCGGTATCAGCGTGCGCTTGAGTCCGCGGCTGACCGCAAGTCTGCCCTCATAAAGTCCCGAGGTGTACTTTGGAAAAAGTCCCTGTCCGGGGGCATACACGCCTCTGCCGAAAAATCTCCATTGACCGCCGTGCGCGTGTCCGCTGACCGTCATATCTATCGGTAGCGCGCGGATATACTTCTCGTAGTATTCGGGATGATGGCAGATCAGCACCTTAGGCGCATCGAGCTCTGCAAAACGGCGCAGAAATTCGAGGTCGGGCTCGCCGCCCTCAAGTATCAGCCCCGATGCGAGTCCGCCGACAGCCATACCGTCGAGCGTCACGTAGGAGTTGAGCAGAAAATGCACTCCGCTCTTCTCTATTTTTGAAATATTCTCCTCGCTGTAGCTTCGCACGGTGCTGTGCTCGCGCTTCCACCGTCTGCGCTCGGAGTGAACTCCGCCGTCCTCGTGGTTGCCCGTGCAGTAAAATGTCGGTGCGATCCGTGCGGCGCTCTCGAAGATAGAGAAAGCATTCCCGTTCTTGCCGTCACAGCTACCGTTGAGCGCTTCCAGGATATCCCCCGCCATCAGAATGTGCGTGGGCTTGATCTCGCGAAGCGCATCGATCGCGCGACTCGGGTCCTGCGCGTGAAGATCGCTGACCACCGCGAGCCTCATACCTTTGGGCAAGGAGCTGTCCGCAAGGCTATAATAGCTTTTTTTCATAGCCTAGTTTTCGATCAGCGAGTCAACGTACTCGACCATCTCTTCGTACTTTGCTTCGAGCTCGGTCAGAAGCTTCATCTGCGCTCTTGCACGTATGAGGTTGTGGTCGGGAGAATTTACCTTGAAATATTCGTCGCCGTTGATGTAGTCGGTCAAAAATCTCAGAGCAAGCTCGCAGGTCATTACCTTTGCGCCGAGAGGAAGATAGTGTATCTCTTCCTTTGTAAGCGCATTGGCGATCTCCTCAACAAATCCCTTTGTGAAAAGCTTGAAAAGCTCCATATTGACCGTGATCTTGGATAGATCTGCCTCGTCCTCTGCCGCGGTCGACGCGCCGAAGCGGATAGCGTCGCCGTAGTCGTAGAGCGACGAGCCGGGCATTACCGTGTCGAGATCGATGACACACGCAGCCTTACCCGTTTTGTTATCGATAAGCACGTTATTGAGCTTGGTGTCGTTGTGTGTAACTCGCATAGGCAGAATGCCCGCGTCGATCTTGTCAACTATCTCGCTCATCATCTTGCGGCGGTCAAAGAGGAAGTCGATCTCCTCCTCAAGCTCGCGCACGCGTCCTGCCTTGTCATCGGCGATTGCCGCAACGAACGCGTAAAAACGGCGCTTGGTGTTGTGAAAGTCGGGGATCGTCTCGTGGAGAAGCTCAGCAGGAAAATCAAAAAGATTTTTCTGGAACTCACCAAAGCCGCGTCCTGCCTCGTAGAAGAGCGCAGGGTCGTCGATCGAGTTATACGCGGTCACTCCGTCAACGAACACGTAGGCGCGCCAAAAAGCACCCGTGCTGTCACGGCAAAGATACGAGCCGTCCTTGGTATTAACAAAATGCAGAAGTCTGCGCGAGGTGTCCTCACCTGCCGCTCTCAGCTTCTTGTCTATGTGGTCGATAACGTTGGTTATATTCTCCATTACCGCGTAAGGATCCTTGAAAACAACGGTGTTGATGCGCTGAAGAATGTACTCCTGGCGCGCGCCGTCGGACTTTACGAATGTAAGGCGGTAGGTAGAATTTATATTTCCCGATCTCAGCTCCTCTGCCGAGAGGTATTTTCCCTCAAAATTAAACTGTCTGATTGCTTGCTTAATGTCGTTGTAAAGCATAAGCCAGCCCCTTTCAAATTTGTTATGCATATGCATACATAGATATTATATCATAAATAATCATATATGTCAAGTGCGGAGATTATGCGAGTAAATCTGAAACCGCCTGCCGAGGATTTTCGGCAGGCGGTAGCGTTATTTAGTTACTGAACATTGATGTAAAGCTGCATAGCTATAGGTGCGATATCACTTGCCATAGAAGCACTGCCGCGAAGATAATAGTCTCCGTTAGAGTCCATCAAAAGAGTATTAGGTGCGGTATATGACCAGCCTTCACCATTCTTGAAGTTATCCGTAAAAGCTTTTATCGCATTGTCGATTTCTTCTTTCGTCAAATCTTTTTCCGCAGTCGCCATCGTTCCCATAGTCATAGCGTTTACAGAATAAAGATCACCGCGCAAATTAAAGGAAACAGATATGGTATCCCACGTTTCAAAGCCGAAAAATTTTCTCATAAAGCTAATCGTGTAGTCTCTCCTATATTCACTTTCATCGTCTAAAAAAGTCATATAGTGCTCATATTGATCGGCTGTTTCTTTGCCATACAACTCTACTATCACAGCCTTAGCGTTTTCTATTGCCTCTGCTTCTGTAAGCTCTCCATTAACGGTTCTATCACATTCAGAATCCGAAAAGAACCTGACATTTCCCTTAGCGTCAATTTCTACGTTAATGCCTTCGCGCATATACGTATGAATCGGATTAAACTGATTTAATTTATCTGGCGAATAAAGTGTCAAAGCTTGCGAGTCAAAATAATCCGCACGATATCTCCTGCTCTGAATTTTGAATTCGAAAACATCGACAACATCTTCGCCCTTTTCAACCTTTGTTCTTCCCGCTGTAGAAAAAACCTTTTCTGAAGACGGCTTGATCGGTATTTTCGAATCAACTCCGGAAGGTGTGTCGTTTGCACTGTAATCGGCGTATATGGTATAAACGACCTCGCCTTTTTCTTTTTCGGTTGGCTCGTAATTTTCACTTTCCTTGCTATTTGGCTCAGCAGGAACATCCTGCCCCGTCTCATCCCCCTGAAGCAGCACCACGGTGGCGATCACGCTGATCACCAGAGCCACGCACGCCGCGACGATTCCCGCGCGGAGCCAAAGCTTTGCGGATTTTCTTTTTTGATTTAGTGCATCTTTTTTCAAGGTGTATTTTTCAATGATCTCGAGATCAAGGTGATTGAGCCCTTCGTTCCATTCTTGCTATTTCATACTGAATAACCCTCACTTTCAAGTTTTTCTTTCAAAGCAGTTCTGATCGCGGCAAGTTCCTTGTTTATCATCGACCTGCTCAAGCTCAAATTTTTTGCGATCGTGTCAATAGTATCGGATACATAGTATCGACTCAAAAAAATGAACTGTCTGCGCTCGGAAAGCGAGCGCACAAAGTCACTGATAACGCGTCCAAGTCTATCAGCATCAAAGTCCGAGCCTACGTCCTCGTCACCTGATACAAAATCTTCAAGTTCGGACAATGATACAGTCATTTCTGAAGGTATCACCCGCTGTATATGCTTGGTATGATAGCGTTTGATCGCAATTTTGCGTGTAATAACCGTTAAAAATGCTTTCAGTACGTTCGGTCTTGACGGCGGCATCGCATTCCACGCGGCGAGATAGGTATCGTTCAGACATTCATCGCAATCAAGCTTCTCGTGAAGAAGATTATATGCAACAGAAAAAAGATATTTTCTGTATTTGAAGTCTGTTTCTTCAATTGCCTTTTCGTCACGTTTGAAGTATAGCTCAATGATATTTGCATCGTCCATCGGCAATTTCACCGTTTTCTTCTCTCGAACTTCCATAGTCTGCCTCCTTTATGCCGGTTTGAGAGGTCCCTCATAAATAATAGTACTAAAAAATTTGAAAGTGTGTAATGTTTTTTATATTATAACATATTTTTAAAGAAAATGTACGAATATTCAGAAAAAAGCGAGCGCGGGTGCGCTCGCTTCTCTCATTGAGCCTTATTGATAATTTGGATTATTTCGTCGTATTGATCGGTCGAAAACAGGCTGTTTTTAGAAGAAAAGTGGTAAAGCTTTGGCGTTCTGTCATCAATTCTAAGATCGACAGCTACAATATATTCCTCTCCGTCGCAAACAGTATCGGGAAAGAAAGTGATATTAATTATTTCATCCTTGGCAATCTCTCCGCTCAAGGACTCTGTAACGATGCACCGATAGATGTTTTGATTATAGTTTTCGCGCCCCTCGAACTCTTTTCTTTCCACTTTGATCTTTATGACATATTCCGAGCCCTCGATGATGCTCTTCATATCGGTAGATGTGACATACGGATCTCCCGAATAAAGCGGCTTTGAGCTTAAATCTATCTCAGAAATGACCTTTAGGATATGATCACGAAGCTCCTGCTCGCTACTCAGCTTTTTAAGCTCGCTATGCTCAGAGAGTGGCTCTCCGTACATCGAGCTTTTAGAAATATCAGCGGCAGGAAGATAGATCTGACGGTGGAATGAATGGTATCTGTCGTGCTCATAATATACGCTGATATCTCTTGAGAGCAGCATATAATACTCTGCTCCTATCTCATAATGCGGCTCTTCTGGATATCCGCTATTGGCTTCTATCATTTCACCGTCTGCATTTGTGAAAGTATATGAATGTCGCTGTACATAAACAAAAACGCTTGACGAAGTGTTCTCACCCAAAAATCGCTCTGTCACCGAAAATTCATATTCGATAGTTTCAAGGTGTTCAATTATATTTATGCAAGTTCCCTTGAAAACGTCGGTCGCGCTCCTGATGCAGTCCTCAAAAGACATATACTCTCTGTACAGATTTGAATCTTGAGAGATGGTCGGTCCTGTTTCGGTCGCATCGGTCGGGTCATATGGCTCAACGTCTTTGCCTCCACCGCCGAGCAACGCGCCCAAGGTCGCCACCGAGACTATCACCGCCACGCACGCCGCGACGATTCCCACGCGGAGCCATACTTTTGCAGGTGCGCGCTTCTTTTTCTTTATCTCAAGTCTTGCATAGACCTTGCTTTTGATCGCCGCAAGCTCCTCGTCGCTCGCCTCTGCCGCGCCAAGCGCATCCGAAAATTGCTCAAGCTCGTTCGGTGTCGCTTCATCAAATATTTTCTTCAATTTCTTTTTCATTTTCCCTCACCTCCAAACAAATTTCTTAGCTTGTTCAGAGCTCTGTGTGCTCGCGTATCTACGTTCGAGACCGTCAGATCAAGCGCTTTTGCGATCTCTGCCGAACTCTCGCCGAGATAATATTTCCTTATGATTATGCTCGTGTCGGGCTCTCCGAGCGCCTTTATTGCGCCGAATACCTCGCGCACAAGCTCACGCTCCTCAAGCTCGCTCTCGATATCAATATCGTCCGCGATCTGCACTTCCCCGTCAAGCGAGATATCTCCGCTCTGCCTTGCGCGCTTGCGAAGTAGGTCAATCGCCTTATGGCGCGCGAGCACGCAAAGATATGACTTGATGCTCGAGAGTGTCGGATCGTAGCGATCAAGCGTAGCATAAAACTCGCAGAACACGTCGGTTACACAGTCTTCTATATCGGTAGAGAGACAGTAAGAGCCCGCAAGCCTGCCTCTGACGACGGCATAGATCAAACCCGCATACTGATCCATTAACTGTTCCATTCCTGCGCTCGGGTCCTTGCGTATCAATCGCAATAGCTTTGCATCCTCCATAGTCTCACCTCTCTTTTGAATCGATTCACTATTTAATTCGTACGAAAAAGAAAAATCTTACACAAAATTAAAATATTTCTGTAAAAATTATATCATATCCATATACCGATGTCAATATAAGAAGGGGCTGAATGACTCAGCCCCAATTTATGACTCCATCTGCTTGCCAAGAAAGTTTGCCGCGGTGCTGACGAGCTTTGATTCTACCTCGTTTGCCGCCGCATCCTTCTTCGCATTCTCCTCAGAGAGCGAGACCACGCATCCGATGACGTCGCCCTCGCTGATTATCGGCATCGCACAGCTCACGTAGAGCGAGCCCTCATCGGACGTCGCATAGCTGCGTTCATCACCCTCGGAGTGCTTGTAGAGAGCTCTTCCCTGCATCACTCTCTCGAGAGAGGCACTCAAAGGCTTGTCGACAAAGTCCTTTTTCGACACACCGCCGACTGCCACGACTGCGTCTCGATCACATATGAGCACCGACATATTGCAGGTGCGCGAGAGCGTCTCGGCATACTGCGCGGCAAAGGTGTGAAGCTCGCCGATCGGCGAGTACTTCTTGAATATCACCTCGCCCTCGCGATCGGTGTATATCTCCAAAGGGTCACCCTCGCGTATACGCATTGTTCTTCTTATTTCCTTCGGGATCACGACTCTGCCGAGGTCGTCGATCCGTCGGACAATTCCCGTTGCTTTCATCTATATAAAATCTCCTTGCTTTACAAATTTGTACTGTTAGTATCTGCAAAACAAGGAGATTTATACTGATTCAGTTTAGATTTCACGCACGCCATATTGGAATAAATTGCGATCATTATATTATTTTTCCATTTTACGCGCAAATTCTTATTAAAAGTTTTTCACCACAGAAAGCGGTGAGCCGAGGCTCACCGCTTTGAGTTATCAAAAGTCTGCTGTCGCAGGCTCTTTATTTAGAATATCCTTCTCTTTCTGCTAATGAAGAACCAAGTCACAAAAGCACCACTACCGACGAAAGCTGCGCCGGAAAAGATGCTTACGACTATCGTAAAGGTCTGAAGCTCTGCATCCTTTGCCTCAAGAGCCGCCTTGTTATCTTCACCGGCTTTTGCAAGTTCGTCATTCTTTGCTTCAAACTGAGCTTTCAAATCATCGAGATTCTTCTGTACTGCCGTAATAGCCGAATTGAGAGCAGCATAGGCTTCATCGATCTTAGCAGTCAATGCGCTCTTGTTTGCCGCATCGGTTGCTTCGAGAACTGCCTTCGCGTCTGCGAGTGCGGAGTTGAGGTTAGTTACCTTTTCTTCGATATCCGCCTCGTTCGCGTCAA
>JAFTKL010000029.1 GCA_017453285.1 Clostridia bacterium
GACAGTATGTCTCCTTGCCAATTTTGCATTTTGCATTTTGCATTCTGCATTTTCTCCCCCTCTTTTCCGAATTTATTGACAAGTCGTTTTATCTATGCTATAATGGTTTGTAGAAGCATCAGCGGAGGTGTATATGAACTATTTTTGTGACGTAAAGGTGGAAGATATAAGGATCATCGTCAAGAAGCAGGAGCGCGGCAACTTCATTTTCTCGAACGACTCGCGCGTATCGAGCGGATTCGTCTGCTTTCTCGAGGGCGAGGGCAGCCTCTCTATCGACGGCGTAGGGCAATTCGACATCCGCCCCGGCAGCTTCGTGCGCTACGAGAAGGGCGACCGCTATAAGATAAACGTCGGTCCGAACAGCCTCTATTACACGAGCGAGATCGACATCGACGTGAGCAGCGAATTCAATTTCCCGCGCCACGTACTCTGCACCGAGGACGAGCTTTCCTCGCTCGAGCGCATCTGGCGCGTATGGAGCGAGCAGGGCGAATACTGCTTCGTTGAGGCTCGGATCCTGCTTCTGCGCTTGTTTCTCGGGCTTTCGCGACGCATCCGATCTATCCCGAACGGCAGCTCGGCGCACCTCAACTCCGCGCTTGCGTACATCCACCGCCACGCAAGCGAGAGCTTCAGCCTATCCGACGTTGCGGCATTCTGCAACGTGAGCGAGTCCTACCTGCGCAACAGCTTTCGCGAGGAGCTCGGCATCTCGGTGATGCAATACCGCGAAAACATGCGGATATCTCGCGCAAAGACTCTACTTCTGAGTGGAGAACATCGCATCAGCGAGATCGCCTCGATGCTCGGCTACTGCGACGTTTACCATTTCTCGCGTAAGTTCAAGCAATCGACAGGGCTCTCCCCGACGCACTATATCGCATACAGCGGTCTTTGAATATAAAAAGTCGTTTTGTACAAATAAAACGACCGAATATTCATTGAAATCAACAGACAGAAGTCTTATAATTAAAGCAGAAAAACTTTACGGTGCAAGGAGCTTTTATGACTAAATTGCAATTCGAAAAATATCCTATCCTCGCGGCAACGCTTGGTGATGACAGCGCACTCCCCGACATACACGTAAACAGCTATATCAGAGCCAACATAACCGTCAGCGACCGAGTTTCCGACGAGGACGCGAAATACATCGGCAAGGGTATGATCCAAAGCCTTTTGCCCTACCGCATCAGCGACAGCTACACGCGCGAGAGATCGGTGCGCGAGTTCAACGCGGCGATACTCGAGAATGACGACGTGCGCGCGGTATTTCTGCCCGAGCTCGGCGGCAGACTCTGGTCGCTCTACGACAAGAAAAAGGAGCGCGAGCTCCTATACAAGAACGACGTATTCCAGCCCTGCAATCTCGCGCTTCGCAACGCGTGGTTCTCGGGCGGTGTTGAATGGAACGTCGGCATCAAGGGTCACAATCCGCTCACCTGCGCGCCTCTCTTTGCGCAGAGACTCTGCAACGACGCGGGCAACGAGATCCTCAGAATGTACGAATTCGAGCGTATCCGCGGCATCGTCTACGTGATCGAGGCGACGCTCAAGGGCGACGCGCTTCTGATGAACATAACCATCGAGAACACGGCAGATCGCGATACACCTATGTATTGGTGGTCGAACATCGCCGTTCCCGAGACGAAGGGCACACGCGTCGTAGTTCCCGCGAGGGCGGCGTTCTACTGCGGCTACAGCGACGGAAAGTATTTCCTTGACAAGAGCTCTATCCCCGAGATCGAGGGCAGAGACGTGACCTATGCCTCGAGCTCTCAGCGTTCGCGCGATTTCTTTTTTGACATCCCCGCAGAGCGCGAGAAGTGGGTTGCCGCGATCGATGAGAACGGCAAGGGCTTGCTTCAGCTCTCCGATCCCATCCTCAAGGGCAGAAAGCTCTTTGTCTGGGGGCAGCACACGGGCGGCAAGCGTTGGAACGAATGGCTCTCGCAGGACGCGGGCAGCTACATTGAAATTCAGGCGGGACTGCTCAAAACTCAGCTCGAGCATTTCGTAATGGATGCAAAAAGCGTCATAAATTGGCGCGAGTGCTACTGCGCGATCGACGTAAACCCTGACGACATCCACGGCGACTTTGACCGCGCTGACGAGACGGTCTCCGCCGTCGCACGCAAGCGCGCAGCGTTGCTTGACCCCGACATATTCAAGATCTCGCGCACCGATCCTATTTCTGCATACGGCTCGGGCTGGGGCGCGCTTGAAAACAAGATAAGACAGACGCCTATCAGCAACATCTGCGCATTCCCCGAGGGCAGTATGGGTAGCGAGCAGGAAGATTGGCTCTCGCTCCTTGGCGGCAACAGTCTTCCCGAGCACGCAAAGAATGAGCCTATCGCGAGCTACGTCGTTGGCAAGAGATGGATCGAACTGATGGAGGGCGCACCGAGCGAGAATTGGTATTACTATAATCAACTCGGAGTTATGCGCTACGCGGACTCGGACTTCGACGGCGCGGCAGACTGCTTTGCGCGCTCGATCGCCCTATCGGACAACGCGTGGGCACGCAGAAATCTCGCGATGATACAGAAAAACATACGCGGCGAGCTCGACGCGGCGGCAGACAATATGCTCCGCGCCACAGAATTGCTCCCCGACTACTATCAGCTCACGGTCGAGTGCTTTATGGCTCTCATCCGCGCGGCAAGATACGACGATCTCGTCTCACTTTACGACAGAATTCCCGAGAGCGCGCAGAGAGCGGGCAGAATTCTTATGCTGCTCGGCGAGTGCTACTCGAAGATGGGCAGACCCGAGAAGGCAAGCGAGATCATCACCGCCGACCTTGTCGTGCCCGATCTGATGGAGGGCGAATACTCGCTCTCGAACATCTGGATAGGCATTTACGCGCAGATACTCGCAAAGGAGCGCGGTGTCAGCGTCGACTCGCTCTCGCAAGAAGAGGTGCTTAGCGCATATCCGCTCCCCAGAGAAATAGATTTCAGAATGCATTGAGGTGAAAAATATGACTAACAAAGATTACAAGCTTGAGTCCTCCGCCCTCTGCCCCGTAAGTGCAAGAGCTAAGGACGGCAGATGCGAGATAACCCCCTGGAACAGAAAATACACGCTTGACGGCTCGCCCTTCCTCTCCTCTATTATCTCATCAGGCGAGGAGTTGCTCGCATCCCCTATGCGACTTGTCGGTATTGAGAACGGCAAGGAGCTCGTCGTGACCGACGTGACCTCGGATACCATCTACGGCTACGAGGAGGGCAAGGAGGTAAGAGCCTGCCAATATATGAAGAGCTCGCGCTTCCTCTTTAACACCTCGGTATGCACGGAATACGACGGTATGATGGATTGGAGTCTCACGGTCGCAACGCACGGCAACTGGGTGTCTCAGGCGTTCGGTCTTGCAAAGCCCGACACAGATCCCAGAGACCTTGGCCGTCTCTGGCTCGAGATCCCGCTCAAAAAGAGCGCGGCGATCTCCTATCAGTACGCGCCGCAGGGCTACGCGCTCTTTGACGGCAAGGTGCCCGATATGCCGGTAGAGCTCTACGCGGCAGGCGCTATGCCCCGTGAGAGCCTCGCGCTCCCATTCGTTCATCAGCTCTACGTCGGCAACGATAAGGCAGGATTTTCGGTATTCTTCGAGTCGGACAAGAATTGGCAGGTCGACGACCCCAAGCACGCGATCGAGTGCATCGTGGGCGAGGACGAGGTGGTCATCCGCCTTCACCTGCTTGACAGCGAGCCTCGCGCGTGGGTCAACAACAAGGGCAACAACGGCGGCATCAACGTAATGCCTATCTCCTTCCGCATCTGTATGCAGGTAACTCCCATCAAGCCTTTCCCCGAGAACCCTTACGAAGAGAAGAATATGCACATCGACTGCTTCAAGAAGATACTTGAGCCCTACGAGGAATTCCTCTTCACACCATTCGGCGGCACCAACGAGATCGCGATCGACCGCATCGCGCGTATGGGCGTAAATACGCTCTACATCCACGAAAAGTGGAACGATATGCAAAACTCCCCCTTCCTCACTCGCACCACGGCAAACCGCCTCAAGCTGATAGTAACCGAGGCGCACAAGCGAGGAATGAAGGTAATTCCCTACTTTGGCTACGAGCTCTCAACTCTCTCGCCCTTCTTTAACGAGAAGTACGAGGAAGTCATATACAGCGATATGGATTGGCATTGGTACCGTTTCCCGTGGCAGAGAGACCCGCAGGTCTGCTACAACAGTAGCTGGCAGGATATTTTCGTAGAGAACGTAGAAAAACTAATGGACGAGTTCGGCTTTGACGGACTCTACCTTGACTCGATCAACCCCTGCAAGCCCTGCCGCAACGAAAAGCACGGCTGCGGCTACCGTGACGCTGACGGAAATCTGCGCCCGACCTATCCCGTATTCGCAATCAGAAAGCTGATGAAGCGACTTTGCGAGATGGCCGAGAAGCGCGGCGGAACTATCTGCTCGCACTCCTACGGCACCTTCCCCGTCGCATCTATGGCGTTCTCGCATGTTATGTGGGAGGGCGAGTCGCTCCAGGCGCTCTTTATGAAGGGCACGCTCCAGAGAGTTCCCGAGGGCTATTACAGAGCGGTCTACACCGGCAGAAACCTCGGTATTCGCGTGAATATGCTCTGCTACTCCAATCCGCCCGCGTGGACCTTCGGCGAGGCTATGTCGAACGCGCTCCCCTACGGAATTATCCCCAAGCCCGTCGACACCGGCGAGCCGCTTGAGGATATGAGCAGACTTTGGAAGATACTCGACTCGTTTGAGGTCAAGGGCGCAGAGTGGCATCCCTACTTTGACGGCAGCCTTGAGGTCTCGACCGACGACGTGCGCGTCAGCTACTATGAAAACGAGGACGAGATGCTCGTGCTTGCGGCTAATATGAAGCGTTCGCTCACACCCGACGTCAGCATCAGGCTATCAAAGACAGTATCCGAGGTCACCGACGCCGAGAGCGGCGAGACGGTCGCGCGCAACACCGACCGCCTTGTAACCGACGTCGAAAGCTTCGGACATAAGATATTCAAGATCAAGAAATAGACTTTAACGGGAGGCTGAAAGCCTCCCGTTGTTTGCTTTACGATAATATTTCGGTGATTGGTACGCCTTGGAGAACAACATCTACATTGTTTAACCGCTTTTTCTTTTGACTCAAAAGGTGCAAAAGAAAAAGCTACCAAAAAGAAAACACCGATAAAGGTATTTCGCTCGTTGCGACGAGCGACCAAGGCTCTGCCTTTGGAAACCGCAAGCCTTTGGAAAGGCTTGAGCGAAACTTTCTTGTGGCACTTCGTCCGAGTTTTGATGTTAGCTCTCACAACAAAAATGCGCTTGGCTGTAGCCAAGCGCATTTTTTGTTTATTTAACAATAATATCTTTGAAATATTTCTTTGCTTCGTTGCAGAAGAGCTCCTTATTCTTGGTATCGTCTGCCGTGAGCTTCTGTCCGCAGAATTCCACGTTCTCAAGCGTGATGCTGCCGATCGAGCCGCCGTCAGCCGAGAAGTGCATACGGAACGCGTAAACGCCCCTTCTCGCAGTCTTTACCGTGATATTCTTGAACAGAATATTATCGAGCTTTGCACCCTTGCCGTGAATTTGCACGTTGATCGCGTTGGGAGACTTTACGTGGTAGATCTCGATATTCTCAAAGGTCACGTTCTCCCAGGTCGTGTCGGGGTTTGTGCCAAGCAGGCAGTCAAGCGCGGTGTTTCGGTCGGTCCAGGTCGGCTGAGCAAATCCGACAGAGTTATTGATGAACTTCATATTGGTCATAGGTCTCTCGGACTCCCAGGTCAGACAGTAGCCTGCTCCCTTGTCGGTCCAGAGGTCGTTGTGCTCGTAAACGCAAGCCTCGCCCGTTTTGCCACCGCCATTCCACCAGCCCGTGCCCTTGAACTCAATAGCGTCGTCGCCCGTGCGCACGAAGTTGTATCTACCCGTGCATCCAACGCACTCGGACATCATAATTCCGTCCGAATACGTGCGATAACCGAGCAGGAGGTTTTTCTCGATGACCGTGTTATTGCTGCTGTACGCGCATATCGTCCAGGTGTTCGAGTTGATGATAGTCAAACCGTTGATAAGAACATTGCGCGAGCGCGCGGTGTTTACCACGTGCTTGAACTTGTTGTCTCCGCCCTGAAGCTTACCGCAATCGAGCAGACCGCGCGAGATTATCTTGACGTTCGAGACGTCGTCAGCGTGGATAGCCGTCAGCGTGTTCTGCTTACCGTCCGCGTTCTTGCGGTCGGTGACCTGAAGATACGCGCCGCGCTCAATATAAAGAATACTGTTCGAGGGAAGTCCGATCGAGCTTATCTCGTGGAAACCTGCCTTGAACACGTATACCGTCTTCTCAGCCTTAAACTCAAGCGCGTCGTTTTCGTGGTATCCGGGCTCGATCACTACCGTCTCGAAGTTCTCGGGAGCGACGAACGCTTCGTCGCGCTGGACCATAAGAGTCAGCGGAGCGAGGGTGGGATCTGTGATCCTTGCTCTCGCCTCGTCCGAGAAAGTAAAGGTATAAGAACCGATTTCACCAATGTCGGCAACCACCTTATTGCCCTCTACCTCAAGCTCGCCGCCGCGGCTCTCGGGGAGAAGTACGCACTTAGCGATATCAATTCCGAGCTCGAGCTCGACCTCAAGCAGAAAATCTCCATCCGACGCAACGTCCACCCACGCAAACGAGTGCGCACCCGAGGTGCAACGCGCGGTGTAGACGGGAACTTCTTTTCCGTTTACCTTGAGCGTGTGGAACGGGCTGTGAATGACCGCGTTCTCGGTCGGATCGTCGTTATTTCTGTCGGGTTTTACGACCTCGCCGTGCCAAGCCTCAAACGAGCCTGCCGCGGTCTTGTCCGCCGTGACTATCTCGTCGACGTCGTATGAAGTCGCATAAAATACCGTTTTTTCCAAGAGCTCCTCGCGATCGATCGGCTCGGTTACCTTTTCATCAGTGTTCTTTTCAGTCATTTTATCAGTCTCCTTATCGTCTCCGCCAATAACCTCATAGTCGTTGCCGGGATCTGTGAATTCTTCCTCGCCGCCGCAGGAAAAGAGCGATACTGCCGATATCAGCATGCACGCCGCGAGCAAAAGCGAGATGCATTTTCCAAATTTCATATTCGTTTTCCTTTTCATATTAAAATCAGGAGAGTGCTACGTCGGCATATATCGGCATATGGTCCGAGCCGAGCTGCATATTGTCCTCTATGACCGTGTTGAAGAGCTTAACTGTCGCCTTGCCGTTGTGGAAAATATGGTCGATGCACTTTCCACCGTTGCAGGCGGCAGGCATCTTAAAGCCCGCGTAGGTCGCGTTGTGATTGAGAACAGTCTCTGCACTGTCTCTCGAGTTCGTCACTCCGAGAGAGTCGACGAACTCGGTATATTCCGTCAGTTTGTTGTTGGTGTTGAAGTCACCCGTGAGGAATATAGGCAGGTCGGGATATTTTTCCATCTCCGCCTTCTCTATCTCGGCTATCTTCAGCATCTGTTCGGGATATTCCTCGTAGCTGTTCGGTACGGGATGGGTATTCATAACCACGAATCGCTTTCCGTCCTTGAGTGTCTCGAACACACCGACCGAGATCACGCGGTGATCCGACTTTTCAACGAGGTCTATAGTGTATGAATCTACTACTTTTACCGCCGAAACGTCGTACAAAAATCCCGTCATATTGGTCGCTCCGCTCGAGGTGTGGTTGCAGCAGAATGAATATATCCCCGTCGAGACGAGCTGCTTGTTAAAATACTTGTGCCAATCGTGCGCCGCCTCCTGAAGTCCTATAACTGCGGGGCGGTAGTAGAGCGCCATCTCGACAAACTTGCCGATGCGGTTCTCAACCTCGTTCAAACTTCCCTGCTCATCCTTTCCCCAAGCGGGATTGAGCACGTTGTATGACATAATTCGCACGTCTGCGCCCTCTGCAAGCTCGCGAGGTGCGGTGGTGTTCATCTTTTGCGAGGCATAACGCTTTGCCGAAAGGTCGATCATTTCGGTCCCTGCGCGTCGTAGGTGATGTAATCCTCGAACTTGGATACGCATATTCTGAGCGCCTCACGACTGACGCCGACGAGGAAAATGCTCTTACCCTCGGAGATTATCGCCGAGCGATAGTCCGCGTACGCGGTGTCTCCCTCGTAGCAACGCTTTATCGCTTCGCCCGAGCGGTTGGTATCACCCACAACTATCTCGCGCTCAACGGCGGGCTCGCTGTCGCTCACAGCCCAAATCTCTGCCTGCGTGCGATCCTTTATCAGTGCCTTCAGCGCGGGAACTACGTCGTTGACTATATAGTCCTCGGCATCCGCCGCGTAAACTATTCTGTATGCCGATATCGAGGTCGATTGGTCCTTACCGTCGCCCTTCGGTGAGACAGAGGCTATCTTCGGAGTCCCGTTTTCCTTGACGATGCAATGATCGAGGAAAGAATTTACCGCCGTCTCTAAATTTTCATTAGTATAAGCCGCGATGACCGCGCTCGCGTTTTCAACGCAGACCGCGTACTGATCGCGCGAGATCTTTGCGTGAGCCGCTTCGCTCGCCGTGTGACCTATCGCGTATCCCACGCATATCTCACGAGAGGTGCCGTCGCTCTCATAAACCACCTCGAGCTCAAGTCCGCTCTTCTGCTTTATCGCATCGGCGATCCTATGCGCGTAGGAGTCTATGACCTTATCCCACTTCTTCGGGTTGTATATCTTAACGCTCGCGTCAAGCGTCATATAGCTTCTGTTCTCTTCGAAATATCCGTCTGTCGCCGCGTCCGTCGCCTCTCCCTTGTTTTCTTCCTTATTGCAGGAAATCAGCGAAAGCGCGAAAGTCAGAAGAAGCGCGAGAGCAAACGTTCTGAGCAAAAATGTTCTCACTCTGTCTTTCCTCATTTCTTTATCTTAGCCTTTGCGACTCTTACGCAGGTATTCGTGCCGTAGGGGTAGCCTGTCGCGTCAAACGAGAACACGCCGTCCTTCTGCACAAATTCAAGCTTCTCGCCGTTGTCCATCCATTCGACAGACTCGATCTGCTCCTCAATTCCGAAGAACGCGCTGTCGGGCTGGAATTCTCCGCCGACCGTGACGTTAGCGTCGCCGCGCTGGCAAAGATCGTGCATAAAGAAGTAGAGAGCGTCCTCGCTCTTCAGCACGAAATTCTTTTCATAAGAGCACTTTGATGCGTGCGGTCTGCCGCGGTAGATAGCCTCGCCGAAGAGCTCCATCCAATCGCCGATGATCGCCATAAGCTCGCGCTGGAAGGGGTGAACTCCGCCCTGCGCGGTAGGTCCTATGTTGAGCAGGTAGTTAGCTCCCACTCTTCTGCATGCACAGAGATTTTCAATAAGTGCCGAGGGCGACTTATAGTCAAAGTCGCGGTATCCGATGCCCCAATGATTGTTGAGCGTACAGCACATCTCGGCGGCAATATACTTCTCCATTCCCTCGCGGTCCATCGGCGTGGGTCTGCCCTGCTCGAATGTCACCGAGTCTATCTCGGGATTACCCACCTTTCCTCTTGCCTCAAGTCCCGTGTTATTTACGATGATCGCATCGGGCTGATACTTACGGATGGTCGCGTAAAGCGCGTCCTCCTTCCAATCAGCATCCTTCTTGCTCCAATTTCCGTCAAACCAAAGACCGCCGATCTTGCCGTAGTTCTTGCAAAGTATCTCAACGCTCTTTCGCAGATACTCAAGATAGCTGTCAAAATCATTGTTGAAATCGGGATTGTACCAATCAAGCGTGGTATGGTAGAAGAAAGGAACTATACCGTGCTTGTTGCAGGCATCGACGAACTCGCGGATGAGGTCGCGTCCCGCAGGCGAGTGAGGCGCGTCAAAATCGTTCAGTCCACAGGTGTCGTAGAGTGAAAAGCCCTCGTGGTGACGGGTGGTGAGCGTGATGTACTTACATCCCGCGCGCTTTGCCGTGAGCACCATATCTTCCGCCGAGAAGTCCTCTGCGGTGAAGCTGTCCTTGAGCAGTTTGTACTCGTTCATATCGCGCTTGTGCGTCCAATAGGTCCATTCTCCAACTCCAAGCTGGGAATAAAGTCCCCAATGCACGAACATTCCAAATCCGAGATCCTCGAAATCCTTTACTCTTTTAAGGGGGGCAGGTACAGCCATAGTAAACCTCCGTTATTTTAATTATTACATTATTATGATATCACAAAATCATATGCTTGTCAAGAGCGACCGAGTTTCTCGGCAAGGCTTCTGCGCGCTCTTGCGACGATATAGTAGACCACTCCGCATACTATCTGCATGACCGATGCAAAGATAAGAAGACCGATGTAGCCGATAAGGTCGACGATAGGCGTGATCAGCAGTGCCGCGACCGCTTGTGCGCCCGTGAAGACCAGCATTCTGATCGAGGTGTACGCGCCGATCTGCTCCTTCGGGATGATCTCGGTCACGATCACGGGGAGTGCAGTATCCATTATCATTCTGAAGAAGTACGCAAAGAAGAAGAGCAGCAGAAATCCTACCGTGCCGAAGCTGAGACAGAGCGGCAGAAATACCGACGCACCGAGCGTCGAGATAAGAAGCACGCGGCGCGTGGAGATCTTCTTGCAAAAGGCGGCGTAAAGCAGATTTCCTGCAAACATAGCGATCTGCATAACTATATTGATATACGCCGAGGTATGCTCGTTAAGCAACGCGCTCGAGATCGCGATGACCGTGATGACGTTCACCACACCCGCCGCAATTCCGCGTGCAAAGTTCGGGATGAGCAGAATATAGGTATCCTTGTTCTTGAACACCGCCACGTAGTCCTCCTTTGAGGACGAACGCGACACCTCGACATCCTTTTTCTCCTTCATCGAGAGGCAGAAAAGGCAGGCAAAGATAAAGCAGAGTATCGAGAACGCGAAGAAGCACGCCATCGAGGGCAGATAGTCGAATTTAGATATTATAAAGGTGTGCAAAGAGGAAAACGCAAAGGTCGCCGCACCCGTGAACACCATCTGCAGACTGAGAAATCTGCCGTAGCTACTCATATCTATCGTATAGTAAGGTATACAGTAGGCAAGCACCATATATACGCCCACGCCGAGATTGCAGAGCACCGATATCACGAAGATCAGCACGACGTAAAAATTGTTCACGCTTGCAGGCGAGAGCGCGGCAATAAAGAGGATCACCGCGATCGACAAAAGCGACAGATAAGAAAGTCCGGTCACAAGCTTGACCTTCTTTATGCGAGGCGAGATGAAGATCATCAGCACCATCATAACGACCTGCGCCGTCTGAATGAGCGAATTGTAAAGATAGACCTGCTGCTCGCTAAAGCCTATCTGTAAGAAAAACGTCTGCACGATCGCTCCCGTGCAAAACATAAAGCCTATGTTGTAAAGCGCGCTGTATATATACGCCCTTTTCTCGTTGGACATTTTTTACTCCTATCGTCAAAATGAAAAACTAAAATTACCCGTATGCCGTTATAGACTGAGATGCGCGATTTCCTCTGCGCTAAGCTCGACCTTGGCACCTATAAACGCGTCGCGGATCTGCTCTTCACGGCTGAAAAAGACAGTCGGAATGACGCAGAGCTCCTGATTTGTAAGATACGCGATCGAGATAGCCGCAACCGACACGCCGTGCGCCGCCGCAAGCTCTGCCGCCCTCTTTGAGAGGATATAGTTCTCGTCAAGATCATAATCTGCACTCGGTACTCGCCCTGCGGCTATGTGCGAGAGCGCACCCTTGCCGATCGCCTGAAAAGGTGCCTCGGTCAGTCCGCTCGCAAGCATATATTCGTACCGCGCAGAGTCAAACGCGACTATCGTGGGATCTCTGTCGGGCTTGAAGCGAGCCAAGGACCATCTGTCCGAGCTCACTACAAAACCGCTTCTGCCGCACCGCGCGGCATATTCGTTCGCGAGCTTCATACGCTCAAGCGACCAGTTTGAACAGCCGATATAGCGCAGATATCCCGCGTCGATGTTCTCAAATAAAGTATCCATAATGCTCTCGACCGAAAGAGAGAGATCATCCCTATGCAAATAGTAGAGATCTATCGAGGATACGCGAAGATTTTCGCAGCTCCGCTTGATCTGATCGCCAAGCGCGCTCCGCTCAAGCCGCGGCTTCCCCGTCGTCTCGCCCCGAAGAGCCCAATGACCGCCCTTGGTCGCGACCACGATATCCGCCGTCAGACCGCGAGCCTCCGCCCAGCGACCGATCGTCTTCTCGGACGCACTCTCGGGGGCGTCGGGTAGCCAATCGGCATAGATGTTCGCAGTGTCAAAGAAGTTTCCGCCAAGCTCAAAAAATCTGTCAAGACGCTCAAAGCTCTCGCTCTCGCCGATCTCACTTCCGATCAGCGCCGTTCCCATACAGATCGGCGACACAAAAAGATCGGTTAAATTTATACGCTTTAATTTCATAGTATGTACTCCATAATCCACAA
>JAFTKL010000030.1 GCA_017453285.1 Clostridia bacterium
ATAGATAACAGACGGATATACCTTTTGTAACCGTCACGACATTGGACCGTCGGCAACGTGTTGCGCAACAAGTTGCCTGGACGCACGGTCCCTACAAGCATAGAGATAAGCCTATGCTTTTGGCTATAGACCAAACAAAGATTTATATCTTGCTCTTCATAATCAAAAATCAAAGAAACACGCGGTAGCGAGCTATCCGCGTGTTTCTACATCGCTATTGAATTAAACTTGGAAAGGGAATGTTTCTATATATTACAGTAGCCCAAACTTTCGTAGGGAATATTGGTACAATTTACGTACAAACCCTTGACCAATCCCCATTCAAGTTCTTTGCTCCACTTTCTACGAAAGAAAGTGGCAAAAACGCGTCCCATTACACTCCTTCAACTAACTTCCCCACGATCACATATTAAGCATTTTAACCTTTTTGATCGGTGCGGGTGCGGGACGGTAGTGGAAGCAATAGCTGCTTGATCTTCCATCATCGGCTTCGAGCAGGAGCGTGAGGCGGTCGGTATCCGCGTGCGGAAGAATAAATCTAACGGTCGGGCCTGCGGTGTTTCTGTTCGCAGCCGCCTCGGCACTCCATTCGAGCAGCTCGGTCACGCTGTCGCCGAGGCAGAGCGAGATCTTCACCTTACCCTTGACTACCTCGGGTCTGTCGTTGAGCAGCCAGATCTCAGCTTCGAGCATCTCGCCCTCGCGCCAGGAGAATTTCTTTATTCGCGCGCTGAAGATCGTCTCGCGCATCGCGTCCTTGATGGCAAAATACGCCTTTTTGGGCTTCGCGGGATACTCGATTATGCTGTTGTTTGCCGCGGTGATCCAGGGCTCGTTGTAGCACCAATTGAGCATCATACTGCAGTGCGGCCACTGGCGGCGCATTTCCTCAAACGCGCCCTTGTAGCCCTCGCTCTGCAGCCAGGACGAATTTTCGACGATATCCTCTATCGACTTCGGCTCGCCAAAATATGATCTCAGCACGTCAAGGCAGAGCCAATTCTGCGCTCCCCACGCGTCAAAAGCGTGATGAGCGACCCACGCGGGCGTTCTTTCAATCGGGAAGAGCTCGTCCTCGGGGATGATGCGCTTGAGGCTCTCAAGACTCGCGACCGAGGGCACGCCGAACTCGGTGTACGCCGTGTTGTTCGCGTTCTGGAACTCTGCGAATACCTCGCCGCCCTGCATGTGCGAGTAGAAGAGATAGCATCCGTGCGCCACGCCCATGATGGGAGATGTCGGGATGAATGGGCGCGTGGGGTCAAGCTCGTAGCAGAGCTTGTTGAGAAGTCTGAGCGGGAGCGACTGATCGTCCATTCCCGACCAGGAGTTGAAGAGCTCGTTTCCGCCACACCAGAATGCGAGCGAGGGATGCGAGCGAAGATTTTTGATGATGTAGCTCGCTTCGCTCTCGAGCGTTGCGAGATATTCGGGTGTGCCGAGGTAGTTGTTGCAGGCGAGCATAAATTCCTGCCATACGAGAATTCCGTATTTGTCGCACAGGTCGTAAAAACTGTCCTTGCAGACCGACGCGCCGCCCCAAAGGCGCAGGATGTTCATATTCGCGTCGCGCGCGAGTGTCAGCAGCTCGTTGTAGCGCGCCTCGTCGATCTCGCCCCAGAAGACCTCGGGATTTACCCAATTAGAGCCCTTGCCAAGAATTTTTCTGCCGTTGAGCTCGATGGTGAACGCGGGGGTGTAGCGCGATTTTGGGAACTCGCGCGGATCGGTCTCGCCCTCGTTTCTCAAGAAGCGCAGACGCTTGAAGCCGATATGTCCCTCGCGCGAAAAATGTGCATTTTTGATCTCGTAGCGGTAGAGATACGCCTCTCCCTGACCGTTGCACCACCAAAGGTTTGGCGAGGGAACGGTCATCTCGCGACCGTTCGTGCGAGAGACGCAGTTGCCGTCCGCGTCGTAGAGCGAGATCTCGCACGCCTTTGCGCAATCGAAGTCGAACTTTACACTGCCCTCGGTCATCTCGTCGTTGAGTGTCGCGAGCGCCTTGGGAACCGAGATGTAGGAGTCGTCTCGTGTCTCGATATACGCATCCTGCCACATACCCGAGATGAGCAGACGGGGATTCCAATCCCAACCGTAGCACACGGGCGGTTTGCAGGATGCGTCAGCCTCGTCGCGAGTGCCGACGGGCGCGCCCGCTCTCTTGGGGTGGGGGTAGATATGTACGGAGAGCAGACTTTCGCTCTTGAGCTTGTCGGTCAGATCGAGTTCGACGGGGCGATAGATGCCCTCGTAGGAGTAAAGGAGCGCGCCGTCGAGAAGGATATCGTATTTGTAGTCAATTCCGTGGCTGACGAAGAAAACGCGCTCGCCCTCGCTTTTAGTGAAAGCGAGAGTCGTTTCGTATTCCCAATGGTCGTCTTCAAGCGGAAGAAATTGCTTATAGTTGTCGGCAAACTGCAGATCCGCAAAGCCGTGCGCGCGTGCGTAGTCCGCCTGAATGTTGCCCGGCACGCTTGCAGGGAAATAGATCCCCTCGGAGCAGTTCTTTCCTTTCCATGTCTGTTTGAATATCATAATAACTCCTTGGTAGTTAGTTTGAGTGGGGTGTTTTTTCCACCTTTCTTTCGAGAAAGGTGGAGCCAAAGAACTTGAATGGGGTTTGGTCGCGGGTGTGTGCGCGGTCGTTATGCCTGCCTCGTTCGTGGTTTGAGATGTTTGTGAGGGTAGCGACATAACAGACGGAGCATTCGTTAAAATGCGAGGTGGAAACACGCGGACCGTACCTCCCGCGTGTTTCTTTTTTATTGTGAAGAGCGACATATAAATCTTTGTTTGGTCTGTAGGCGAAACAAAAAATATATATCGTCGGTAGGGCGGGGGTTTACTCCCGCCGATGTCGCTTCGATTATAAATTGAACTTCCGTCTGTAATCAAAACAACAAAAATATATCTCACTGTAGTGGCGACCATCGGTCGTCCGTTTCGACACTAAAGGTCCCCCCCATTTTTAAAAAAGGCAGAGAGAGCTCTGCCTTTTATTTGTGTGTTTTATTCGAGCGCTGCTGCGCCGATGATGCCTGCGTCGTTGCCGAGCGTTGCGATGCGGAGCTGTGTTAGAGCCACGACGTCGCCGCCGTACTGCTCAGCGCGAACAAGAGGTGTGATAGCGTCGATGAGCGACTGTCCCTCGTTGGAAACGCCGCCGCCGAGAGAGATAACTTCGGGCTGGAAGATATTAACGAGGTTTGTGATGCCTGTCGCGAGGTACTTGACGTACTTGTTGTAGACCTCAGTTCCGACCTCGTCGCCGGCTCTCATAGCGTCGCACGCGGTTCTGCCCGAGATGCGCTCTGCCTTGAGCATAGAGGTGTAGCGACCGGTCTTCTTGCATTCCTCGACAGCCTCCTTGGTCATACGGATAAGCGCGGTAGCAGAGGAATATGCCTCCCAACAGCCGCGTCTGCCGCATCCGCAGGGTGCGCCGTCCTGCTCGATAACGATATGTCCGATCTCGCCTGCCGCGCTGTTAAATCCGACGAGGATCTTGTTGTTGATGATAATTCCGCCGCCAACGCCCGTGCCGAGAGTGACCATAATGCTGTTAGCCGAGCCCTTAGCCGCACCTGCAACTGCCTCGCCCCAAGCCGCCGCGTTCGCATCGTTTGCGATCTTGATGACCGAGCGGTCGATGCCGAGTCCGTCAGCTAAAAGCTGAACGATGGGGAAACGGAGGAAGGGAAGATTGTTTGCGTATTCAACGCATCCGTTCACGGGATTTGCAATTCCGGGAGACGCGATGCCGATGTTCGCGATGTCCTTGATATTGACGTTGAGCTCTGCGCAAGCCTCGAGGCAGACGCGTGCCATATCTGCAACGATCTCTTCAGGGGGACGCTTTGCGAGCGTGGGTGTGGTCTTCTTTACAACGATCTTGTGCTCGTCGTTAACTATACCTACGGCGATGTTCGTGCCGCCGAGGTCGATTCCTATTCTGTACATAATAATTCTCCTTTGAGTTTATTTGTTATCTCTTTGATATTTTTTACAGTAAGCAGAGAGCCTGCACGTGTCGCACTTCGGCGAGCGAGCCGAGCAGACGTCGCGCCCGAACTGAACTATGCGGTGGCAGAGATCGGATTGCTTCTCGGGCTCTGCTAACCTCGACAGTATCAGCTCGACCTTGTGGGGATCTTTGAGCGTCTCGGGGTAAAAGCCGAGCCTGCCGAAAATGCGGATACAGTGCGTGTCCGCGACGATCGCGGGCTTTTTGTATATGTCGCCAAGCAATAGATTGGCGATCTTTCTTCCTACGCCCGACAGGCGCAGAAGGTCGTCCATATTGTCGGGGAGCACACCTCCAAACTCGTCGCGCAGCATTATCGAGGCTTCCTTGATGCTCTGCGCCTTGGTGTGATAGAGTCCGCAGGGGCGTACGATGTCCTCGATCTCAGAAAGTTCGCCGTCAGCCATCGAGTTGCAGTCGGGGAAGCGGCAAAAAAGCTCGCGACAGACGATATTTACTCGCGCGTCGGTGCATTGAGCCGAGAGCCTGCCCATAACCAGCAGTCGCCACGGATCACCGCCATATTCAAGCGCGCAGAAGGACTCGGGGTAGATGTCCTCAAGCTCGAGGACTATCGCCGCCATCCGCTCGCGCATACTTTTCTTGCTTTCCTTGCTCATTCTGATGCCTTCGCGCGCTTGTCAGCGCAGAAATACGTGCCGACGTGACCGCCGTCGAGCAGGGTATAGAGTATCTCGGGGTCCTCGCCGTTGAGAATGAACATCGGGATGCCGACAGAGGTGACGATCTTCGCCGCATTGAGCTTTGCGATCATTCCGCCCGTGCCGCGCGACGTGCCCGCGCCGCCCGCGATCGCGTAGATCGACTCGTCGAGAGTCTCGACTCTGTCGATGAGCTTTGCATCGGGATTTGTACGCGGATCCGAGTCGTAAAGACCGTTTACGTCCGAGAGATTGAGCAGAACGTCAGCCTCGCAGAGCGTGGCAACGTGAGCCGAGAGTATGTCGTTTCCGCCAAACTTCGTCAGCTCGTCGGTAGATACAGAGTCGTTTTCATTGACGATCGGGAGGCAGTTCATTTCGAGCAGACGGTTGAAGGTGTTGACCGCCGCGCTCTTTCTGTCGGGGTTTGTCAGAACGTCCTTTGTCATAAGTATCTGAGCGACCGTGTGGCCGTAGACCGAGAAGAGCTTGTCGTAGATCTTCATAAGCTCGCTCTGTCCGACCGCAGCCATAGCCTGCTTGATCTCGGGCGCGTCGGGGATAGTGCCAAATCCGAGCTTGGCAACGCCTGCGCTGACCGCTCCCGAGGAGACGAGAACGACCTGAATGCCCGAGTTCTTCATATCCGAGAGAACTTTGACGAGCTTTTCAATTCTGCGAAGGTTGAGGTGACCTGTTGCGTGAGTGAGTGTTGAAGTGCCGACCTTGACTACTATTCGGCGGCTGTCTCTGAAATATCCCATAAATAAATTGCACTTTCTTTAATATTTCCAAAAAAATTTCAAAATACTCTTTCAAAATCCGAGATTTTGTATTATAATATAAATATAAGACAATTATACTCTTTTTTACGTGTTTTTGCAATAGAATTTCGCAAATTTTCGAAAAAAGAAAGGAGAAACTATGAGACAGAGATATACAATTACAATATCGGATATCGAAATGAACGTAATCAGCGAGGAGTCGCCCGAGGCTGTTGAGGCTCTGGTGGGGCCTGTCGACAGAAAAATGAGAGAGATCTGCGCGGCAAGCAAGCGTTGCTCCAAGACCGAGGCAGCTCTTCTTTGCGCGCTCGATTATTGCTCGGAGCGCATCAAGTCGCAGAGAAAGCTCAAGGCGCTTGAGGCAAAGCTCGCGATGACAGAGGCGACGCTCGAGGAAGTGCTCGCAGAGAACGAAGAGCTGAAGAACTCGGGAAATTGAAAATTGAAAATTAAGGCGAGAGCGCACATTCGTTTGCTGACTGAACATAAAAAATATATTTAAATTTGTAGGGACCGTGCGTCCCTACAAAACGAGATAGAAATCGTTGTTTTGTTCTTCTACAGCGCAAAAGGTTCTATCAAAATCCGTAGGGGCGCTTCAAGAAGCGCCCGCCTAAAATATTGCAAAACAAAACGGGCGCTTCACGAAGCGCCCCTACAGGTTTGATGTAATTTCATTGTTCCGTCTGTCATCTTTTTTGATTGTAGGGGCGACCATCGGTCGTCAAAGGTCGTTACGGTTACAAAATGTACATCCGTCTGTTGTCCATAACAAAGCAACAAACGGAAAAGATATATATTTTTTCTGCTTTAGGACCGCCGGCAACTTGTTGCATGGACGCACGGTCCCTACAAAACGAGATGGAAATCGTTGTTTTGTTTTTCTACAGCGCAAAAGGTTCTATCAAAATCGGTAGGGGCGCTTCACGAAGCGCCCGTGTAAAATATTGTAAAACAAAACGGGCGCTTCGTGAAGCGCCCCTACACCCTGAGGTCGTTGCAATCTCCGCCGCGCTTTTGTCCAACAGAGAAAAGCAGGCTTCACTCCGTTTGTTTTTAGATAAATTCTATGGTTTTTGCATATCGTATTGACATTTTGCGGCAGTTGTGTTATAATACACACCGAAAGATCGATCAAACAAAAATAAAGACTGTCATCGGAGGAGCGAGCATCGTAATGCTACGGTTCGATAATGAACCTGCTCGATAAGATGTCGGGTGAGCCCGGTTATTTCAAAAGATAATTCTTTTGGGTAATCGGCTTTATTTTTGCGCAAACGTAAGGAGGGAAAGACGTATGAAAGCAGATTCAAAAACAATGTTCTCCACTCTCCCGCCCTGGAGACTCTTTTTTGCCGTGGCACTGCCGGGCATGGTCAGCATGTTCGCGATGTCGATATACAGCATTATCGAGGGCGTGTTTATCGGGCAGAGATTGGGCGAAGAAGCCTTCGCGGCGGTCAATATAGCAATCCCGCTCGTTATGATAAATTTCTCGATCGCCGATCTTGTCGGTGTCGGCGCGTCGGTGCTCGCGCTCGCGCTCGGATTGATACTCATCAAATGCGCCCTGAGAAAGCAGGCGTAGTCGACTGTATTAAAAAAAGGACAGAGAAGCAAAATTCTCTGTCCTTTTCTTATCGGCAACTGCCTTATTTCATTAAATTTCAAATTGTTTCTAAGGAACTTTATCAAGTCAACCCCATAAACCAGATCACCGCGAGGGCGGTCAGCGTTACGAGCGTGTCGATGGTAATTCCGTAGAACATCGGGCGGAGTCCCGCTTTCTTAAAGTCAACGAGGCTCGTGTTGAGTCCTATCGCCGCGAGCGCGGTGACCATCAGAAATTTGCTCGTTCCCTTGAGAACTCCCGAAGCTTCTGCGGGAATGAGGCTGAAGCTGTTGAGTATCGCGAGGAGCAGAAATCCGCAGATGAACCAGGGGATGATCTTGAGGATATTGACCTTTTTGCCGCCGCTCGTCTGGGCGAGCTCCTTTTGCTTGATGCGCGTGCCGATGAAGGCAAAAACCAGCACCGTCGGGATTATCGCAAGCGTGCGCGTCAGCTTGACCATCGTGGCGAAGTCGCCTGCGATCTCGGAAAACGCGTAGCCCGAGGCTACCACGCTTGCCGTGTCGTTGACCGACGTGCCTGACCAGATGCCGTAGGCAATGTCAGAAAGCCCGAGCGCGCGTCCCATCAGAGGATAGAGCGCGATCATAACCATATCGAAAAGGAAGGTCGAGGACATCGCAAAGGCGATATCCTTGTCATCGGCATCGATCACGGGCGCGATCGCCGCTACCGCCGAGCCGCCGCAGATGCCCGTGCCTGCGGAAATGAGATTGCTGAGTTTCCAATTAAGTCCGAAGAGCTTGCGGATGAAAAATCCCGCGCCGAAGCAGACCGCAAAGGTGAAGAGCATCACGAAAAAGGTCATTTTCCCGACAGTTACGATCGTGCTGATCGAGAGCGACGCGCCGAGAAGGATTATAGCGAGCTTGAGAATTCTTTTAGAGGTGAACTTGAGGGCAGGCTTTATCCACTTCGGGTGGAAAAAGCTGTTGATCAGCGTGCCCATAAACAGCGCGATGATCGACGCGCCGAGCAGTCCGCCCGGGATCAGCTTCTCAAGCAGCACCGACAGCGCGGCTACCGCGAAGCAGATCGCGACTCCGAGTAAAAATAATAAGCGTTCTTTTGTTTTTTCTTTCATAATAGTATATCTCCAAAGTGAATTTTATCAAAGTCAGATGAGTCTGATGTCAGTCGAGTCGCCGTAGATCTGCGCAAGGATGGGCTCAAGCGCGGATCTTTGCTCCGCAGTCACGCCGTCGAGCGCGATATTCTGCTCACCGCGCGCGAGAAGAGTGTCGATGCGCGAAAGGATCGGCAGGATTTTTGCAAATCTGCTCTCGACAACTCGGTAGGCAGGGCGGTAGCTTGCGCGGAAGGCTTCGGAATGGCGGATGGCAGGGTAGCCGAGCTCGCGCCATTTTGCGACAGTCGCGTCAAAGTGACCGATATCGAGCGTCAATTTGCCCTCGAGAATGAGCTCACGCGCGACGGCGAGCTTCTCTTCGAGTGCCTCGCGACCGTGCGGCTCCTTTTTTGCCGAAAGGACGAAAAGCGAGGTCAGCGTCTCTGCCGAAAGCCCCGCACCGAGCCAAGACAGATGCACGCGGCTGTAGTCGCCGTCGAGCTGCTCGACAAGCGGCGGCAGGGAATTGTCGACCCCCGCGTATTCCTGCTTGATATATTCGAGCGCCGCGTCTCGATCAGCGAGCAGATGCTCGCACCCGAACGAGCTCTGGAAG
The DNA here is from genome assembly GCA_017453285.1 of Clostridia bacterium. Taxonomy (GTDB): domain Bacteria; phylum Bacillota; class Clostridia; order Oscillospirales; family CAG-272; genus HGM12713. The sequence goes on from JAFTKL010000030.1 coordinate 8,793, forward strand.
AGGAATTTGAGGACATCCTCGAGCTCAAGACGCGAATATCGCCGATAGTGCTCGAGCAAACGTCCGCGCGTTATTTCATTTTGCTTGATAGATATATTCATCGCGTGCCTCCGGGGAGTTTTTGTCTCGAATATGTGAAAAGGTCGAAGACAGAGATGAAAAAACGTTATAATTATTCAACGCTTGATTTTATATATTCAACGAACTTATCGATCTTCTGTTGGATTTCAGCTTCACCGACGGTATGAATATATATCTCCATATTTATTTCCATTTTTTGTCCCCAGTATTCCGGAGAGAACCATAGCGTATCGCCATACACTTTGATGAGTTCGATCTTACCTGTTTGTACGTTACAGTAAGCCTCCTGAGTGATAGAACATTCAGCATTCGAAAATGCCGCATGCAGAATATCCGGATCATTTCCCGCGTTGGTATTTACGTATATAAACGGTGCGGTCTGCTTGAATACGATATAATTTTCATACAATTTATATTCTCTGGTCACAAACTCGTCGAAATCATAGGTTTTACCATTTGCTTCGCGCGATTCAAGGTGTTGAAAAAGCGCCGGGGATGTAGTAAACATTCTCAGATATCCCGCCCTCACTTGCATATCTTGCAATTCTGTGCCGACTTCCGGTATTATCGGATATTCTTCCGAAGCGTACACTTTATATCCGTTCGCGTCGAGTACGGTACCGCCAAATGCTTTTTCGTCCTTATACGTATAGCTGACCAATGTGGTCATTTCGCGCTTGTTATCTGCGGATGTATTATTATAATTGTATTCTTCAATCACAGAAGCGGCGTCATCGCCTTCCTTTTTTACTGAGGCTTCTATCAAAAAACCGTTGGCAAAGTTGGCAGGATAGTAGACGTCCATATTGGTAAATGATTTGCTATTATCGCCCATCTTCGTTTCGGCAATATACGAATGCTTTTCTCCTGCTCTGCCACGCGAATAGACTTTATTGAAGATCTCATAAAAGTCTGTGTCGGTATTGCACGTGATCTTTTCACCCTCAACGGTCGTAAGAACCACGGACTCGACCTCATCTCCTAAAACGATCTCTTTTGTTTCTTCAACATCGGTTTCATCCTGATCGTTTGTGTTGCAGGAGGCTAATGATAAAATAATTGCGAGCAGCGAGAGGACAGATATAAGTTTTTTCATGTTTTTTCTCCTTTGCAGATTCAGACTGTCAAGTCCTTGCTTTTACTCGTTTTTTGCGGCTTTTCGCAAATTCAAGTTTAATTCATTATATCACGCTGCTATAAAAAAGTCAATACGTCAGTTGCTTTTCGCATCATCAACAGAAAGGGGATTTGTGGGATTTGATATGTCTTTCTTTGTTTCGTTATATCATAAATCCGATATTTTTTCAAGTGAAATATTCGCCTTGCGGACGAATTTAGTTGAAAAAAGCCAAGTCTTTCGACTTGGCTTTTTTCTTGTGTAATAACCCATTCGTTGATACAATGAACTGCCGAAAGCGAAAATGGTGCATTTTATCCTTGTTTTCCCATCGGCTCGGCGACGACTGATTCCGCTTCCTCTTCTGTAAGCCAGTGGACGGTTAAGGTGAAATACTCAAATCCGCTACCGTCAGCGATCAGTCCCGGCAACTCATAGTGCATAGTAATAGTTTCGCCGGGGTGGAGTGATTTTGTTTCTTCATCCAATCTAATAACAATCTCGTCAGAAGAAACGGAAAGCACGTCCAACGGATCAAATCCTCCGCAACTTTCAAAAATTCTTCCGGGAGTTGCCTGCAGATACTTTTCAAAGTTAGCTTCACGTGGAGGATTCCATAATTTATAGTCGTCGTTTATGTAGTGAATGTGAATAATCGGCTTTGCTTTCATATCTTTAAACCTTTTTCACGTCACAATAGGTATCATAGAATTCTTCCCAAGTCATATTGGGCATAGCTTCACCGCCAGCATAAATCACCCAGCTGTTTCTATTATAGTATCGATCTTGAAATTCGTTAATACAGTCATAAGGAATCCACTTGCCGTCTATAAGCTTATAGGTGCATCCGATACCGTGAGGCTTGCCGTCCTTAAAGGTTGCTTTGAGCATCATATCTTCGCCCTCGAACAAGCAACCTATACCAGAGGGAACACCGTTCACTTCCTCGCCGATATATCTCTTGCCCTCATAAACGATTTCCTCTCCGTATGCATCGATATCTCGTCCGTCTGCATATCCAAAGTAATCGGGAGATTGATTTCCACCTCTGTTCGCAAAACCACCATTGTATCCAAAGAAGAAAACTCCGTCCTTGAACACGCCACTCTTTTCCTTGAAGATATGATATCCGTTGACATTGGAATCGTAATATTCGGTGCCGAGGCCATGAAGCTTACCGTCCTTAAAGCAGCCCTCCGTGACCGTGTATCGAAGATCTCCGTCACTG
>JAFTKL010000031.1 GCA_017453285.1 Clostridia bacterium
GCGTCAATTCTGCCCTCGGCAATAGCCTGCGCTCCTGCCTCTGCATCCATTCTACCCGCGCAGACCACAGGAATATCAACGAACTCCTTAATGTGAGCAACGTCCTCAAGGTTGCAGTTTTCGGGCATATACATCGGGGGATGCGCCCAATACCAGGAGTCGTAGGTTCCGTTGTCGGCATTGAGCATATCGTAGCCGGCGTCCTGAAGGAATCTTGCCGCCTTTTCGGATTCCTCCATAGAGCGTCCTACCTCTACGTAATCCTCGCCCGGCATAGCGCCCTCGCAAAAGCCCTTCATCTTGGACTCTACGGAGTAGCGGAGAGATACGGGATAATCCTCTCCGCACGCTTCCTTGATAGCCTTGACTACCTCAGCGGCGAAACGGTAACGGTTTTCAAAGCTTCCGCCGTAATCGTCGGTACGCTTGTTGAAAAATTCAATTGCAAACTGGTCGAGCAGGTATCCCTCGTGGACCGCGTGTACCTCAACTCCGTCGACACCTGCGTCGCGGCAGAGCTTTGCGGTCTTTGCAAACGCCTCGATGATCTCGTGGATCTGCTCTACAGTCATCTCGGGGCAGATGATGTCGTGTGCCCATCTCGACGGCTGAGGCGAGGGGGATGCAAGCTCGTGGCTTGTATCTATGATCGGCTTTACGATCGCGCGGGTAAACTTGTTTTTGTGAAGAGGTGCAACGAGCTCGGTTATCGCCCAGGAGCGACCCATACCTGCGGTGAGCTGCACAAAGAGCTTTGCGCCCGTTTTATGTATCTCATCCATAAATTCCTTAAGCTCCTCGAACATCTTCGGGTTCTGCCAGAGCCATTTGCCCCAGAAGGTATCACGGAGCGGAGCAATTCCGGGGATGATAAGACCGACGTTGTTGTTTGCTCTCTCGATAAAGAGCTTTGCAGCCTCCTTATCGAAGTGACAGCCGCCCAGCTCAAACCAGCCAAACAGCGAGGTTCCTCCCATAGGACACATAACGATGCGGTTTTTGATCTCCACGTTACCTATCTTCCAAGGTGTGAACAACGCGTCGTATTTTGCGTTCATAGTTTATCTCCTTATTTCAAATATTTTGTCAGATTTTCTAAAAGGAGAAATAGTCTCCTTTCTGTCTGTCGAAAAAGCTTTTGTAGCACACTTTTTATAAAAGATTGCTCAAAACCCAAGGCTCTCCTTTTAGGAGAGCTGGCGGCGTAGACGCCTGAGAGGTCTTTTTGACTTAAACTTACTTTTTCTTTGCCCTCTCCGTCCGCATACAACTTCGTATCGAGTTTGCTTCGCAAACATCGGCATCCACCTCTCCCAAAGGGCGAGGCTTTATGTTAGTTTTGCTTCGTATGTAGCGATGCTTTTCTAATAGTTATATTTTTTATGACTTTTCTACACGCTGAAATGAGGCATAAGCTCCTTTTTAAGTTAAATATGTTTCTTTACTATCGCAAAGATCTCCTCTGCGATCTGCTCGGGCGGACGGTTTGCGTCGACGACGTAAATGCTCTCGCCCTCTCCCCTCAGGTCCTCAATGACCGAGAGGAAGGTGTTTCTCACGCTCGTCAGCTTCTCGAGGTTCTCGTATATCTCAACGCTCTCGCGGCCGCGCGAGATCCTCTCAAGGCTCTGCTCGGGGAGCAGGTCGAGATATATGCAAAGATCGGGACGGCGGATCTCGGGCGAGCCGATATTCATCTGCTTTACCCATCCGTAGTCTGTCGCCGCGCCCTGATATGCGAGCGAGGAATAGTAATATCTGTCGCTGATGACGTCAATTCCCTTCTCTGTCAGCGCGCGTATTCCGATCTCTGAGTCGATATTGTGCGCGATGCGGTCAAGCACGAACATCGCCGCCATCTGACACTCGCTCTTCTTCTCAGCTCCCGACAGTGCGCGTCTGATCGCGCGTCCGCTCTCGAGCGTAGTAGGCTCAGCGCCAAGCGAGACCTCTCTGCCGAGCGAACGCAGATTTTGCGCCAGAAGCTCGACCTGCGTGGTCTTTCCCGCGCCGTCGATGCCCTCGAAAACTATAAATTTTCCGCTTGCTTCCATTTCGCGCTACCTCACTCAAGCTCGTCGAGCGTCAGGTTGAAGGTGTCGAGATAGGTCTCGCAGAACCAATCGACCTCCTCGTGCTTGCGGTAAGCGTCGACCTCTTTTTTGAGTGTGAGCTTCGCCTTAGCAAACTCCTTGTTGCCGCTTCTGGTCTCCTCGACGCACTTGATGTACGCCGCGATCTTGTCAGCCGCCTTGATCAGCATATGCTCGTAGGACTCGGGATCGACCTCGATGATCTCGCGGTAATCCTCTCTGAATTCCTCGGGCAGCATACCGATCAGCGTGTTGTTCGCGGTCTTCTCGATCGCCTTATACGACTCCTTGATCTCTTTGTTGTAATACTTGATCGGAGTCGGCAGGTCGCCCGTCAGAACCTCGCTGGTCTCGTGGTAGAGTGCCATCGTGGCGATGCGGTCGACGTTAAGATCACCGCCGAACTTTTTATTTTTGATGAGCGCAAGAGCGTGCGCAAGCTGTGCGACCTGCGCGGAATGCTCTGCGATATTCTCGGTCACAAAGGACTTCATAAGTCCCCAGCGACGAATAAGCTTCATTCTCGCCATGTAGGCGAAGAAATTATATTTCACGTCAGTTCTCCTCGGTGACGATAGCGAGTCCAAGCTCTGCAAGCGCACCCGAGTCGGGCTCGGAGGGGCACTTGGTCATAAGCTCGGAAGCGTTCTGAACCTTCGGGAACGCGATAACGTCGCGGATATCCTCAAGTCCGAGCAGAAGAGTTACGAGTCTGTCAAGACCGAATGCGAGACCGCCGTGAGGAGGTACGCCGTACTTGAATGCCTCAAGCAGATAGCCGAACTTCTCGTTTGCCTCTTCCTTGGTAAGACCGAGAACCTCGAACATCTTCGACTGGATCTCGGAGTCGTGAATTCGGATAGATCCGCCGCCAAGCTCGGTTCCGTTGAGCACGATGTCGTATGCCTTTGCGCGAACTCTTGCGGGATCGCTGTCGATATACTGAAGGTCCTCGTCCATAGGAGAGGTGAAGGGATGGTGCTTTGCGTAGAATCTGCCGTCCTCCTCGCTGTACTCAAGGAGCGGGAACTCTGTTACCCACAGGAACTTGAAGTCAAACGGATCGAGAAGTCCGAGACGCTTTGCACACTCGCAACGGAGCGCACCGAGAGAGTCGAACACTACGCTGTTCTTATCGGCAACGATAAGTACGAGGTCGCCTGCCTCAGCACCTACTGCGCTCTTGATAGCCTCGTTCTCATCTTCGGTAAGGAACTTAGCGTAAGAGGACGAAATGTCGCCGCTCTCTGCCCACTTGAGCCAAGCGAGTCCCTTTGCGCGATAGGACTTGACGAACTCGACGAGTGAGTCGATCTCCTTACGCGAGAACTTCGCACCGCCCTTGACGTTGATAGCTCTTACAGAGCCGCCGTTCTCGATCGCACCTGCGAATACCTTAAATCCGCAATCCTTGAGAATTGCAGAGAGGTCGCAGAGCTCAAAGCCGAAACGGATGTCGGGCTTGTCCGAACCGAAGCGGTTCATAGCCTCTTCGTAAGGCATACGGATAAAGTCGTAGTCAAGCTCTATTCCCATTTCGTTCTTGAGAACGTACTTGAGGAAGCCCTCGTGCATCTTCATAACGTCGTCAGCGGTCACGAAGGACATCTCAGTGTCGAGCTGAGTGAACTCGGGCTGACGGTCAGCGCGGAGGTCCTCGTCTCTGAAGCAGCGAGCGATCTGGAAGTAACGGTCAAAGCCCGAAACCATCAGAAGCTGCTTGTAGAGCTGGGGAGACTGAGGAAGTGCATAGAACTTGCCCTTGTGCACTCTGGAGGGGATGAGGTAGTCTCTTGCTCCCTCGGGAGTAGGCTTGCAGAGGTTGGGAGTCTCGATGTCGATAAATCCGTTCTCTGCGTAATAGTCTCTCGCGAGCTTGCTGATGCGCGAGCGCGCGATGATGTTTCTCTGCATATCGGGGCGGCGGAGGTCAAGGTAACGGTGGCGCAGACGGAGCTCTGCGTTTACCTTGCTGTTCTCTGTGATCTCAAAGGGAGGTGTCTGAGCCGCGGAGATCACCTTGAACTCGTCGACTGCGATCTCGATCTCACCTGTGGGGAGGTTCTTGTTGATCGCGCCCTCGCCTCTCATACGTACAACGCCCTTTGCGAGAAGAACGTACTCAGCGCGAACGCCGAATGCCTTGTCGAAGATCTCGCGGTCGGTAGCATCGTCAAAAGCGAGCTGAAGAATTCCGCTTCTGTCGCGGAGGTCTATGAAAATAAGTGCGCCGAGGTCTCTCTGCTTCTGAGCCCAGCCCATAACGCAGACTCTCTCGCCTACGTTCTTCGCGCTAAGCTCTGTGCAATAGTGAGTGCGCTTGTCATTTGCTGTCAATAATTCTGCCATCTTTATGTTTTTCCTTTCGATTATTTTCAGATCACGTTGCCTTCGCTGTCAAAGAGCGGAAGCTTTTCAAGATAGATCAGATCCTCGCGCTCCTGCGCGTCGCCCTCTGCGAGAACGGTCATCTTACCGCAGATCACGCCGCCTGCCTTCTCTACGAGGTTCTCGATCGCCTTGAGCGACTCGCCCGTCGAGATAACGTCGTCAACTATAAGTATCTTCTTGCCCTTCATCTGCTCGGCATCTGCCGTGTCAAGATAGAGCTTCTGATCGTTCGCGGTGGTGATCGAGTGCACTGCCGCCTCGAAAACGCCGGTCATATAGAGCTTGGGTGCTTTGCGTGCGAGGAAATACTTCTTGTTTCCCTCAAGTCTTGCCATCTCGTGAACGAGCGGAATTCCCTTTGCCTCTGCCGAGATCATATAGTCGTGCTCGGGTGCTCTCTTGAGAAGCTCCTCTGCGCACGCTGTAGTAAGCTCGGGGTCGCCGAAGATAACGAACGCGCCGATCATAAGGCTGTCGCTTATCGGGCAGAGCGGGAGATCGCGGTCAAGTCCCGCGATGTTCATTCTATAAAATTTCTGTTCCATAACAATATTCCTTTCGTATTGTTTTCATACCTATACATTTTATATTATACACATTTTTTCAAAAATGTCAAGATTATAGCGCAAAAGTCTTTACTTTGATCGATATATTTCCTTGACATTTGCAAAAAATAATGTTATACTTATTGTAGTATGTCCATTTGTAAAACAAACGACAGAAAATAAGGAGAAATTTAAATGAAATCCACCGTTCACGATCAGCATACCGAGCTTGATCTTCTCGATCTGCTCAAGATACTCCTCGCGAAAATTAAACTTATAATCTGCATCGCTCTCGTTGCGGCTATCCTTGGCGGTACGTTCGGCTTTGCCTTTACACTTATCGGCAATCACGATTTCGGAACGAAAATAGAATTTTACATCACGCCAAACGCACCCGACTCACAGATACTTCATCTGCTCTCCTCCGAGCGTTTTGCCGAAAAGCTGATGCTTGACGAAAACGGTCTGCCCGAGGGAAGCTCCGGCGAGGAATATGAGGCGGCTCTTGCAGCAAAGCTCGAATCCAAGGCGGCTGACCTCGCATATGCCGAAGCAAAGCGAGCATCCAAGATAGCTCCCCGTGAGCTCGCGGCTATCCAGAAGACTTACGAAGAAAAGCAGAAAGCTTATGACGACGTTTACAATCTTCTGAGCGTTTATCAGAGCGCGAGCGATGAGATCGCAAAGCAGCCCGAGCATATCGAAAAAATGAAGAAGTACGAGGCTGCCGTAGAAGCGGCGAAGGAAGAAAAGGTGATTGCAGAGAAGGCTTACTACGTTGCAAGCCAGAAGGCTCTTGAAGTCACAAACAATCTCGAGGCAGCAAAGGAAGCTGCAGCCAATGCGCGTAAGGTAGCCGACGACCTCGCCGAAGAGATACTTAAGGTATGGAGAGAGCAGTCTCAAAACAAGAAGAAGATCTCGATGATCAACGAGTCTCTCAAATACGGCTATATAGAGGACTCTTCCTCCAAAAATACGGAGGATAACGCAAACCGTCAGTTCCTCGTCGTATCTATTTCGGTCGAGAAGGACGAGCAGCTTGCAAATATGCTGCTTGACAGCCTTTGCGACAAGCTCCCCGCTTACGTTGAGGAGAACACCGACACCGACGACAGTATAGAAGAGACAGAGTGCATCCTTATCAGTACCGCCGCAGAGATCGAGGACCTTGGCAAGAACAGCCTTGTAAAAGAGGTCATCAAATACGCGCTCATCGCGACCATCGCGGCTCTCGCAGTGACCTGCCTGCTCGTCATCTGGATCGGAGTAAAGCAGGACGGTATCCGCCGAAAGAACGAATACGCGGAAAACGGAGATATCAACGCACCCCTCGTTTAAATTCAAAAACACAACAAAACGGACAGAGAATTTCAAAATTCTCTGTCCGTTTTTTATTATCGATCCTGCGTCACGATCGCCGAGCGAAGATCATATCGTATTTTTGAAATTCTCGGTAAAATTCTCTCTATCGACCTCATCCACCACCATCGCCGAGCGGATAGATGCGCCGAGCGACTGCGGAAGCGTCGGAATATAGAGCGTAAATCCGAGCGGCTCAACGCGATCTGCGAGCATCTCGCAAAAGGTCTTCGAATTGAAAAGTCCGCCGCCGCAGACTATCTCTCCTTGCGCGCCAAATGCGCTCTTTGCATCCGAGAGCTTCTTTTTGATGACCTCTATATTTCGCAAAATTATGCCCTTTGCCGCCTCGTCTCCAAGCTCGTCAGCCTCAAAAACTGCGGGCGCGAGCGAGGATACGGCAGTTTTGTCCTTTTTATAAAGCTCGCTTAGCACCGAATGCGCGCTCTCGGCTCCGAGTCTCTCAAGCGTCAGCCTGCACAGCTCTCCAAATGGCACCGTGCCTTCCTCTGCCGCAAGAAGTACGCGAAGCGCATCTCTGCCGATATCGTACGCGCTGCCGCCCTCGTCAAACAGATGTCCCCATCCACCGATACGCAAAAGCTCGTCGCCGCGCTTTACGTAGATTATGCTGCCCGTGCCGCATATCAGCGCGATCGCGTTATCTTCGTCACTTCTCGCCATCGCGAGCAGATTTGCCGTGTCGTTCTCAAGCAAAACCTTGGTCTCGGGGTAACGCTCGCGCATTTTTGCAAGCAGGAGCGGTCCGTCGCCCGAGATCGCGCCCGATGCGCCGATAAATATCGCGTCGGGTTCTGTTTCTCCGAGCAGCTCGCCGATCGCGCCGCTTATCATCAGAAAGCAAGCCTCTGCTCCCACGTCGTTGACGTTACCGCTGCCGCAGATGCGTCTGCCGAGCACGTGACCGTTACCGTCACAAAGAACTATATCTGTCTTAGTACCACCCGCATCGACACCTATGAGCCTTATTTTATCCTTCTTCATCAGTCGAGCTCGACTATCGCGCCGACGGGTCTGTGGTCAGACATATAAACTCCGTCAACGGGCTCGTCGGGGTAAACTACCGACTGGCTGAGGTCGCACTTGAGCGAGGTGAAGATATAATCTATCTTGCCGTGCATATTGGGAGAGTACGCGTGGAATGTGCCACCGAGCTCTGCGGTGCAATCGGTCATCGGATAATCCTTGTTCTCGCAAAGCATCTTGATCGCAGGCGAGTCAGGGCCTGCGTTGAAGTCGCCCGTAAGTATCGAGGGCTCTCTCTTACTGCTCATAAACTGCATTATCTGCATAGAGCCGAAGAGTCTCGCCATCTTGCCCTCGTGGTCGAGGTGGGTGTTGACAAACCAGAAGGGCGAGCCGCCGCTTCTCAGCTTAAGGAGCGCCGCGCTTGTAATTCTGGGGCAGGAGCTCTGGTCAAAGCCGTATCTGCTTCCGGGCACTTCGGGAGTTGCCGAAAGCCAGAAGTTTTCAAACTTGATAAGCTCAAACTTGTCCTTGCGGTAGCCAATAAGTGCAGACTCACCGTTGTAATCCTTCTCTCTGCCGCATCCGACGAGAACGTAATCGTCTATGTTCTGATTGAGCAGCTCCTTCATATGAGCGTTTACCTCCTGGAAGCCAACGACGTCGGGCTTCTCTGCCTTGAGGAATTCGATAATTCTCGGCAGGCGGTTATCAAAATAGTTAACTCCGTCGACCTTTACGGCAATTCGGAGATTGAAAGTTATGACCTTGATCTTCTCAGACATTTTTTATTCCTCCAAAAGAAATATATAGTAATACAATTATATACCCACACTCCCGATTTGTCAAGCATCCGACGCAAATTTGCGCCAAGTTTGCATCCTCCCTTGACATAGCTTTTGCTATGTGATATAATCTATCCGAGACTCTTCACCGCACGAAAGGAGCGACTATGGAAGTACGCAGAGCTAAACAGAAAGAGATAGAAGAAATACTTGCCATCTACGCAGGAGCGCGCGATTATATGAGAAAGACGGGCAACCCGACGCAGTGGTCGGGCGGTTATCCCGACGAGGCGACAGTTCTGTCGGATATGTCAGCCGAACGGCTATACGTTCTGTGCGAGGGTGACGAGCTTTACGGAGTTTTCGCACTTCTTGAGAACGGCGACTCCGACTACGACAAGATCGACGGCGCGTGGCTCAATTCTCTTCCCTACGCCGCGATGCACAGAGTTGCATCGGCGGGAAAGCGCGGCGGTGTCGTGGCAGAGTGTGTGAATTACGTGCTCTCGCGCTTCAGCGACGTTCGCATCGACACGCACGAAGATAATCTCCCGATGCAGCGCGCACTTGAGAAATTCGGCTTTGTCAGATGCGGCAAGGTCCACATCACCCGCGCAGGCGAGAGAATTGCTTATCATTATCATAGATCATAAAGAAATCGCCTGCCCTTTCGGGCAGGCGAATTTTTGTTTTATGTTCAGTCAAGATCTATAAGTCCGAGCCAAGCGTCTGTTTCACGGATAGCCGTGTTGTACGCCGTTTCGTTGGAAATAAACTCAGACTCGAGCGTTCCGGGTTTGCCTACGGTATCTCTCCAGAGCCAAGCGATATTGTTGAGCTGCGAAGAGTAGATGTTCCAGAAGGTAAACTCGATGTTAGCAACGATGATATCGAAGAGTGCGATAGAGTAGGAAACGGTTCCCTCGGAGTCGTCGGTACCAAAGTACTTAGGCTTAATGATTCTGTTGAAGTAGTATCCACGAACAGAGGTGTAGGATTCCTCGGTCATAAGCTGGAGATATGCCGAAACAGCCTTGCCCTTGGTGGGAATTGTGCTCTCGGAGTGATCGAGAACGCCCATCAGCGAGTAACCGTCGGTCGCGGTAGTACCGTACTGCTCCTGATCCAAGTCGTATTTAGGAATCGGGAGAAGTCCGTATGTATCCTCCATCTCGCGGATCTGCATATTTGCATCCTTTCCGGGATAGATAGTGGAAGCGTAGAACACGTACTTGCCTGCAGTAAAGTTGCCGACAGTTGCCTGCTCGCACGTACCGGTTGCATCAAAGAGGTTACGGAACTTGGTCAGTGCCGTCTCTGCCTTGTCGTTACCTATGATATTGTATTCGTGCGTGCCGTCGGGATTTTCAATAAGGAACTCAAGATCCCAAGCGTGAGGAATTGCGTCACCGGGGCAAGGATAACCCGAGCCTCTCTTAGGAGTGCCGTAGCCGTAGGTATCGTCTACCTGCGCGCCCGCAGTTCCGTTAGAGTCATCGAAAACTGCCGCCCATCTGTAAAGATCGTCATACGTCCACGAGCCCTCAAGTGCATACTTCTGCATATGATCGGGGTCTATCGGCTCTTTCTTCTTGTCGTAGAGAGTCTTGTTGTACCAGATTACCATTGCGGAGTCGAAGAGCGAGATGTTGATATCTCCGGTGATGTAATGGAGTCTGTTATTAATAGTGGTATTCGTTACGACAGTCTGATTCCAGCAAGGAAGCGAAAAGTCGAAGAATGGGAAGGTCTCTTCATCAAGAAGGTTTGCGTTGCAGTCACGAATAAGGGGAGACGTACCCGAATACGCAAAGTACGCCGCTACGTCGTAGTAGTGCAGATCCTGAATAACGTCCTGGTAAACAGCGTCGTTGAAGTTTCTTGAGCCGTCGTCGTAGTTAGGGAAAGGAAATCTCTCGTAGGTAACGTTTACGTTAAGAGTTTCCTCTACAGCCGCGTTTCTCATCGCAACCGCCTCGTCAAGCTCGTCCTCGGTGCTTTCCTTGTACCACTCACGGTTGATGATCTCGGTATCGCGGTGAAGAACAACGATCTCCTCACCCTCGAAGTCAAGATCTTCTACGGGAACAACACCGGTAAACGAAGGTTCACCGTAAATATTGGTTTGAGTCTCGGTGGGAGCGTTGTTATTGCCGTTGTTCTGATTGCTGCCGGACTCTTCGCTGTTCGTCTTATCTTTGTTTCCGCATCCGACGAGCGCCGCACCAACGAAAACGCAAACGAGAAGAAGTGCGATAATTCTCTTAAAGGCTTTCATAATATTCTCCTTATAAATTTGTATTTGGGTAGTACCCTTTGATACGTACTAATTGTACCATATTTCCCCTATTTGCACAATACCCAATCTTAGCCAAATTTAAAAGGGATCTTTTGTATATATTTACCATAAATTTGTGTAAATTAACGTAAAACTATACTATATATCTAAAAAACCGCCGTATTGAACGCGGCGGTTTTTGTTGTAGTTATCTAATTCTTTTGTATTGCTTATCGCCTGCGGATCTGCCTTTTTTGTAGTCCTCGATGAGCCTTGCGACCTCGCTCTTGCTCTCGGTCGTGAACACAAAACAGAGCGATACAAGTCCGTGCGAGCGAAGCTGATCGGCGCGGTCACCCATATATATCGGGACCGAGTTGAAGATCGCGCTACGGTGCTCGAAGCGTTGCAGCACGGGAAACTCGACTCCGCGGCGGTCGCGCAGGATCGCTTTTCCGCTCTTACAGACCTCGCATCCGCCGAGCTCCTTGCCTACGCACTTTTCGGTGATCATCAGCGGTATTCTGCCGTAGACTAAACTCGCCGTATCGCCGTAAATATCCCTCTGTTGCGCGAGCGATAGCTCGGGCGATGTCAGCATTCTGCCAACGCCAAGCTCTTCAAGTGCGCTGACGGTGGAATTGTTATATATATTGAGTCTGAAGTCGCCAAAGATCTCAAGTCCCACCTCGCGTGCGAGCGAGATGTGACCGAGATTTCCGACAAGCGCGGCAGTTGCGCCCTTCTCTTTCGCGCTCTTCAGCATTTTTGCGACCTTCTCGCGCTCCGAGTCGTAAACGACCTCGGGGATCAGCACGCCAAAGCCGTCTCTGCCCCGATCTGCGTAGTCCTCAAGCGGAATAAAGATATTCTCAAAGAAATCCTCCGCCTCGGCAGGTATCGCGCTTGCGTCGTAAAATACGGCGTGTCGCGATACGCTCTTTTGCTTCTTACACACAGGGAAAGAGTGCTCGGCTTCGAGAATATCCTCTTCGCTTCTGCAATTCTTAGGCGCGAGTTTCTCGATCGCCGCGCGGCGCAGAGCATTGAGTGAGGAGATGGGGAGCATCAGCCCGTCGTCAAGCTCAATATCTATACTTTCAAGCGCATACGCCGTACCGCCGAGCTTCGAGAGGTTGCGCTCTACTGTCTCGCAACTGAGCGGCGCGTTGATCGCTGTCTGCGGTATCTCGCCCTCGACCGTCACGCTTGCGCTCTCGGTGCTCGCCGTGAGTCTGATCGGCTCGCCGGATTTAAGCGATGCGCGCAGAGTTATCGGTATCTTGCGTTCGATCTTGGAGAACGGTGCGAGCGCGCTACTATCCTTTTTGTCGGACTCCGAGCGGACTCCGAGCATTGAGGAATTTATTTTCTTTTCGTAATATCCGTCGCTGAATCCTCCTCTTGAGAAGATCTTGGCAAGCTCGCGCATGTCCTCGGGGCTTGCATTTCTGCCCTCGTCGAGCAGTCTGCGCCAGATGCGCGTCACGTCGCGGACGTACTCAGGGGATTTCATTCTGCCCTCGATCTTGAGCGAGGCTACGCCCACATCGCAAAGCTCCTGCAGGTGTGTTGCAAGTGAGAGGTCCTTGAGCGAGAGCGGATAGCTCTCCTTTCCCTTACCCGTCTTGTAGGGCAGTCGGCAGGGCTGAGCGCACTCGCCGCGGTTTCCGCTTCGTCCGCCGACGACCGACGAGAAAAGGCACTGTCCCGAATGGCATACGCAGAGCGCGCCGTGGACGAAGACCTCGGCTTCGATGGGGGAATTCTTGCAGAAGTGCGCAATATCCTCGCGGCTCATCTCTCTCGCGCAGACCATTCTTGAAAATCCGACGTCCGCGAGCAGCTTTGCCGCCTCAACGTTGTGACCCGAGACCTGCGTGCTTGCGTGAAGCTCGATGGGTATTCTCTTCTTTAATTCACGCGCCGCGCCGAGATCGGCTACGATAAGCGCGTCCGCGCCAAAAAGATACGCCTGCTCCGCCGCGCGCAGATAGTCGTCAAGCTCGCGGTCGTGGATAAGCGTATTTGCCGCTATATAGATCTTTACCCCGTACGCGTGAGCGCGCGCGATCGACTCGCGAAGCTCCTCGGGGGTGAAATTCTTTGCATTGATCCGAGCGTTGAAGGCAAGTCCGCCAACGTAGATCGCGTCAGCTCCGCCCTCGATCGCCGCATCAAGCGCCAAAGGAGAGCCCGCAGGTGCCAACAGCTCGGGCAGTATTCTTTTTTCCATGTTCTCTCCTTGGGAAGTTAGTAGTTAGTTTGTGTGGGGTGTTTTTTCCACCTTTCTTTCGAGAAAGGTGGAGCCAAAGAACTTGAATGGGGTGTTGTTATAGGGTTTGATAGAACCGATATGCCTGCCTCGATCGTGGTTTGGGATGTCTGAAAGGGTAGCAACATAACAGACGGAGCATTCGTTAAAATGCGAGGTGGAAACACGCGGACCGTACCTCCCGCGTGTTTCTTTGATTTTAAAATATGAAGAGCAAGATATAAATCTTTGTTTGGTCTGTAGTCGAAACGACGATATCTATCTCGTCGGTAGGGGCGCTTCACGAAGCGCCCGTTTTGTTTTGCAATATTTTAGGCGGGCGCGTCTTGAAGCGCCC
>JAFTKL010000032.1 GCA_017453285.1 Clostridia bacterium
AAGTGTTAATCCAAACACCGTACAAAAATCCTTTGAAGAGCTTGAGCGACTCGGAGTTATACACTCGGTTCGCTGCTCAGGATGGTACGTAAACGAAAATACCGATGCTGCCAAAAGAGAGTTGGAATTCCTTCGAGCAAGAAAAACCGAGGAATATCTAACGGCGATGTCACAGCTTGGATGCACCCCGGACGAAATAGTAAATCTTATCAATGAACATCTTGGAGGTAAAAATGAGTGAACTATTGACTTGTACGGCACTGACCAAAAAATACGGCAACGTGCTTGCACTGAATAGTATTGATCTTTCTATAGATCGCGGAAAGATCATAGGAATTTTAGGTCCGAACGGATCGGGAAAAACAACGCTTATAAAGCTTATCAACGGACTTCTCACCCCCACAGACGGACGTATTCGCATAAACGGAATGGCCCCCGGGGTAGAAACGAAAAAGATCGTTTCATATCTTCCCGACAACAATTTCTTGCCAAATTGGATGACTACGCAACAGATAGTTGAGCTTTTTTGCGACTTTTATGAAGATTTCCGCCCTACTCTTGCATACGAAATGCTTGAAAGACTCGGAATACCGAAAAACACCCGCCTTAAAAATCTTTCAAAAGGCAACAAGGAAAAAGTTTGTCTGATTCTCGTTATGAGCCGCAACGCGCTTCTTTACGTGCTCGACGAGCCGATCGCGGCAGTAGACCCAGCAACACGTGACTACGTTATCTCGACCATCATCAACAACTACAATCCGAATGCCTCTGTACTTATCTCGACACACATCATTTCGGATATCGAGCCCATACTCGATGAGGCTATCTTCATTAACAAAGGACAGATCGTACTTCACAAAACCGTCGACGAAATACGCGAGGAAAACCAGATGAGCGTTGATGGACTTTTCAGGGAGGTATTCAAATGGTAAAAAAGCTTTTTAAACACGAATTCATATACTACTTCCGCACCTTTGGAATGTTTTTGCCGATAGTTCTCGCTATCAGTGTGGTAACAAGAATATTCCGATTGTTCAGCGGCAAAAACGTTATAAGTCAGATCGCTATAGGCTCTTCCACATTGATGCTCGTTCTGGCTTGCGTCGCTCTTCTCTTACTTTCCACCGTAATAAGCGTCGTGCGCTTTTATAAAAATATGTACTCTGCGGAGGGATATCTCACCTTTACCCTTCCCGTTACAAATGAACAGCATATTTTCGTAAAGCTCATCACCGCCCTGGCATGCCACGCGATATGTACTGTTACAGTCATAATAGCCGCATGCATCGCGCTTTCAGGCAAACTGCTGGGTGATGTTTTTGATATCTTTCTCATAACATTCAAAACCGTCGGAGCAAACTTTGGTACGGTCAACACAGTAATCTTTGCTATTGAATTGGTTCTTATGATGATCTTCTCAGTAACTCAGACATTACTTCTGTATTACGCTTGCATCACGATAGGACAGACAGCAAAAAAGAACAGAATTATTATGGCTGTCGCCGCATATTTTGTTTATTACGCGGCAACTCAGGCAATTGCAACAGTATTTATGATCATCTTTACCGTGCTCGGCATATCAGGCGCATTTAACGGAATCGCGATGTGGCTCGAGAACAATATGATCATCGCGACACATATTTACTTCGGCTTTGCCTTGATCTTTTCTGTTGTAATGACGGGTGTCTTTTGGCTCGTTACAAAGAAAGTAATGACAAAGAAACTCAATCTTGAATAAAAAGAACGAAACAAAAAGCAGAGGATTTTGGAAACCCAAAATCCTCTGCTTTTTTATTAAAGATACGAGAAAAGCAAGTGCGCGCTGTGCGGGTCCATATTGTCAATATCGGGGATCTCGTATCTGTTATCGTTCGAGTCTCTGATGATGACGCGCGACGTTCCGCGCAGATGCTTGATGTCGCTGTGTCGGTTGCGGATATCAAAGGTTATCACTCCTCTGTCGGTCTCTACCGTCCATTTGAGCGTACCGAATTTATCCACGCACTTAAGCACCTTCTGTATCTTCGGGATCATATAGTACTCGGCGAAGCACTCCTCAAGCGCACGTCTTGAGTCCTCGTCGATCTCCTCCATATCGCGAACGAAGCCAAGCTCCTTTTCGTGACTATCGAGAAGTGTTATAAACATAGTGTGATTTGTGATCGGGAAAAGCAATCTCGGCTCGAGATCCTCGTAGACCGTTCCGTCCTTGAGCGTGAGTCGCACGAAGTAAAGGTCGGTGCGCTCTAATTTTCCCGTGTATCTGTCAATATAAATTCTTCCCATATCGCACCTCACTCCAAATTCTCAGCGCGCTTCGACTCAGCGATCTTGTCGGACATCGACTGGATCTCGACGAGCTTGTAGTACTTGCCCTTGAGAGCCATGAGCTCCTCAGGAGTGCCGCACTCGATGATTGAGCCGTTATCCACGACGACGATCTTATTTGCCTTTGCAAGCGTCGAAAGTCTGTGCGCTATCATAATGGTGGTTCGTCCGGTGATGAGGTTTTCAATTGCCTCCTGGATCAGATGCTCGGTCTCGGAGTCGACAGATGCAGTCGCCTCGTCGAATACAAGCATCTTCGGGTTGCGGAGCATCGCACGCGCGATAGAAATTCTCTGTCGCTCACCACCCGAAAGACCTACACCGCGCTCGCCGAGCACGGAATCATAGCCGTCAGGCTGACGAACGATAAACTCGTGCGCGTTCGCGATATCTGCCGCGTTGATGACCTCGTCAACCGAGAAGCTGTCGTCACCGTAGGCGATGTTGTTGTATATCGTATCGTGGAACATAAGCGGTTCCTGCTGAACGTAGCCTATACGCTCACGGTAGTAGTGCATATCGATGTCGCGGATATCCACGCCACCGATCGTGATAGTTCCCTCGTAGTGATCGTAGTAACGCAGAAGCAGGTTGATCAGCGTCGACTTACCCGATCCCGTCGTACCTACGATACCGACAACGTCGCCGGGCTCGATGGTGAGGTTGATATTCTTGAGCACCTTCTTTGTGCGGTCAAACGAGAAGTTTACGTTCTTGAACTCAATTCTGCCGCCCATATCCGCGTCAACGTTGCCCTTACCGAAGTCGTGCTCAGGCTCTGCGTCGAGGATATCCATAATTCTCTCAACAGACGCCATTGCGTTCTGCATCGAGTCAGAGAGGTTTGCAAAGAAGTTGACAGGCTCGTAGAACATAGTCGCGTAGGAGATAAAGGAAACGAGCAGACCGACCGAGATCGTACCTACGCTGTTTGTCTCAATTCCATTGATGACGAGGTTGCCGCCCATAGCCCAGATTATAACGCTTCCAAGGCTCATAAGGCAGTTTACGATAGCGGGATAGGAGTGAAGTATCTTGCCTGCCTTGCTGTCGATCTCTCTCCATTCCTCGACGGTCTGCTCAAATCTGTCGGCAGACTTCTTCTCGTTTGCAAAGGACTTTACAACGCGGATGCCGGGGATGGTATCGGTAAGCACCGAGGTAACTGCAGACGAGCGTCTCCAGATACGGCGGTAGAAGGGCGCGATCTTCTTTCGGAATATTCTCGAACCGACAACTACGAGCGGCACGGGAACGAGCGAGAAGAGCGTGAGCTTCCAGTTGATACAAAGCATTATAACGACGATACCGATAAGCTTGAAGAACTGTACTACGACTTCCTGCGTCATACGGAGCATAAAAGCCTGTATGGTCGCGGTGTCGCCGCTGATACGGTTGATGACCGAACCCGTCGAGGTCTTATCGTAAAAGCGCATCGGCAGGTACTGTGCCTTCTCGTATACGTCTGTACGTATGCGCGCAATGATCTTATTTCCAGAGATACGAAGCATATAGCCGCGCATACCCGCCATAAACCAGCGCACGATATGAATGCATATAAGCAACACCACTACGAACGTCAGCGCGGCGCGATCGCTGTTGGGGAGTATCTCGTCAACGAGAGACTTGGTCAGCAGCGGAGGAACGAGCGCCATCGCGGTAGTGAAAATTGAAATGATCACTGATATAATAAGTATCGGCATCTCAGGCTTGAGATACTGCATAAGTCTGCGGAAGAGTCTTCCCTTCTTCATACAGTGTACGCAGGGCGCACCGGGACCCGAGAGTGTTCTTCCGCACTTGGGGCAGACAGAGAGCATCTTCTCGTAGACCGAGCGCATCATATCGAGCGCACTATCTTCATCTCCACCGTCGCGGATATCCTTAACGTAGGTAACGAAGGAATCGCAGAGCGCGGTCACGGTAAAGGTGAACCTGAAAACGTCGAAGTATTTCTTCTCATCAAAGGAAACACGCATAACTGCGTTACCGTACATACGCTTATTATGTATCGCCTTGATATCAGCGTAAGCGTATTTTTCCGAGCACTCGTCACTGCCTAAGCTATAGACGAAAAAGTGCTTAGAAGTTGCGAGAAGCACGGTCTCAGCGTACTTTGCTTCTCTCGAAACCTCACCAACAATGCCAAAAAGTATCGGCTCGTCCTCACTGCTAAGGGCGGTGATCTTACTTAGCTGCTCATCGGTCAAATTGCGATTTAACAGAAATGAAGCTTCCATAATCCTCACGCAACCTAAGGTTGCCCTCCTTTTTGTTTTGTGTATTCTACCACCATTCGACAAAAAAGTCAACCACTTTGGAAAAATTTTTTCAACTTTTTTTCAATAAAAAAACTGACGGCTAAAAACCGTCAGCTTTTTAACTTTTAATTAATCATTATTTCTCGGGATCGAGGTACTTCCAATATGAGAATATGTAATTAAGTCCCGACCAGATAGTCATTACAACGCTGAAGATGAGCGTTATCCAAGACAGCGGAACTATGTCGGTGCGCCAGAAGAGCTTATCACCCGAGACAGCCTCGATGATCACCTTGATAACGTACTGAAGCACGGGCTCAAGGAAAATAGTTGAGATCGCGACGATCTGCGACACGGTCTTGAGCTTACCGAGATAGTTTGCCGCAAGAACGACACCCGAACCCGAGGTCGCAACCAAGCGGATCGAAGTCACCGCAAGCTCACGGAAAACGATAATGATAAGTGAGAAAAGTATCGCAAGATAAAGGCTTGTATGTCTGAACTTGTGAAGCAGCACGAACATCGCGCCGATGACCATAAACTTATCGGCAACGGGATCCATAAACTTGCCGAAGTCTGTAACGAGGTTATCTCTTCTCGCGATCTTTCCGTCAAGCATATCGGTGACCGAAGCACCGATAAAGAGTGCAGCGCAGCAAGCACAGGATACGTAGAACCAAACTCCACCGAGCGGCAGGAATCCTACGACAAGTATAAGCGGAACGAGACACATACGAAGCACAGTCAGCTTGTTGGGTAAATTCATTTTTGCCATAATATCCTCCAAATCAATTTTCAGTGATAGCTCTTCCCATCAGGTCGTAGTCGAGTACCTCTCTGACCTTGACCTTGACGAACGAGCCGGGGGCAATTCTCTTCTCTGCTCTGAAATAGACCTTTCCGTCGATCTCGGGCGCATCTGCCGCGCTTCTTCCGAAGTGGACACGCGCTACGGGGTCGTAGTCTTCACAAAGCACTGTGATGGTCTTGCCGACCATTCTCTCGTTGTTTGCGGTGTTGATATCAAGCTGCTCGCGCATAATGATATCTGCTCTGTCCTGCTTCACCTGTTCGTCGATCTGATCCTCGAAATCGTACGCGGGGGTGTCCTCCTCACGAGAGTACGGGAACACGCCGAGATGCTCGAACTTTGCCTCCTTGACGAACTCGCAAAGCTCGACGAAGTCCTCCTCGGTCTCACCGGGAAATCCTACAATAAAGGTAGTTCTGATAACGATGCCCGGGACCTCGGCTCTGAGCTTCTTTATCACCGAGCGCACCATCGCGCCGTCGCCGTGGCGGTTCATAGCCTTGAGCATTCTGTCGCTGATGTGCTGGATAGGCAGGTCGATATATTTGAGAATTCTGTCGTTGTCGCGGATCTCTGTAACAAGCTCGTCGGTGATCTTGTCGGGATAGCAGTAAAGCAGTCTGATCCACGGGATAGTCGTCGCATTTGTGATCGCGCGCAGGAGCTTTGCAAGACTGTACTCGCCGTAAAGATCGAGTCCGTAGCGAGTGATATCCTGAGCCACGATATTGAGCTCGCGCACGCCGAGCACCTCAAGCTGCTTTGCCTCCTCGACGATGTCCTCCATCGGTCTGCTTCTGAATTTTCCTCTGATGGCAGGGATAGCGCAGTAAGCGCAACGGTTGTCACAGCCCTCTGCGATCTTGAGATATGCGGTGTACTCGGGAGTCGTCAGAATTCGGTCTCCGCCGAGTCGCACGGTCTCCTTATCCTCAAAAGAAGTGTATTTTCTCTTCGAGCCCTTTTTCTTATTCACCGTAACGGCTTCGATCGCCTCCACAATATTATGTATGCTTCCGACACCAAGCACCGCGTCGACCTCGGGCAGCTCCTCAAGGATGCTCTCGCGGTATCTCTCCGCAAGACAACCCGTGACGATTATTGCCTTGAGCGTTCTGTTCTTTTTGAGCCACGCGATGTCGAGAATGTTGTCGATAGACTCCTTCTTCGCGCTCTCTATAAATCCGCAGGTGTTGATGATAACTACGTCAGCCTCGGTCTCCTCGGGCGTGACCTCGTAACCTGCAGTTGCTACCTCGTGGAGCATTACCTCGGTGTCAAGCTGATTTTTGGGGCAACCGAGCGAAACAAATCCAACCTTCACTTTTTTTCCTTTACCTTTCAAAACAAATATATTAAAATTCTCAGTCAAATATCTCAAGTAATTTCTCGGGGATATCAATTATATGGTCGGGCTCGCAGAAGAGCAGTGCCTCGCGGTCGCGAAATCCCCAGCTTACCGCAACAGAGGTCATTCCCGCGTTCTGTGCCGTGCGGATATCCACCTCACTATCGCCGACAAATCCGCACTCGCTCGCCTCAAAGCCGAGTGTCTTTGCTATGTAGAGCGGTGCTGTCGGATCGGGCTTCTTCGGCAGATCTGTCTCGCCCATCGCGATCGGAATTATTTCCTTGCCAAAAAGCGCGCCTATGATATTCTTGACGTACGCATCGGGCTTGTTTGAGAGCACCGCGAGCGCATAGCCGCGCGCGTGAAGCTCGAGCATAGCCTCTTTCATTCCTTCGTAGCAACCGTCGATATGTGCGTGAGTCTTGTCGTAGCAGACTTTAAAATACTTATATATCTCCTCTGCCCTCTCGGCGTTCTGCGCCTCAGACGCAGGCATCGTGCGCATTATGAGATTTTTCGCGCCGTTGCCGACCGCCGCCCTGACCTCGCTATAGCTCTTCTGCGGGAAGCCGTAATGCTCCATACACATATTGACCGCCTCCATAATGCTGTAAAGCGTGTCTGCGATAGTTCCGTCAAGATCAAATATCAAAAGTCCCTTCTTTGCGCCTTCCATAAAATCCCTCAAAAAATTCTTATTCATATTATTATATCACATTTGCGCCGTTCTGTCAACGGTAATAAAAGGGAGCGGAAAATTTTTTTGCTTTTATTATTAAAAATTATACGAAAACCGCCTGCCAAAGCTTTGGCAGGCGGTTTGAATTTCAAATCAATCGTAAGGAGTCCAACGTTCTTCCTCGGGGATCCAGGTTTCAAAATCCTTTATCGTAAGGTTCGTATCCCCCGCGACGTAGTGAGGGATATCGACGAATGCAGCATTCTGAGGGACCGCACCTACCTTTGAAACCATATTTTTATAGTGGTTATTTCCTACAGGCCAGAAGGAAGCCTCTGCGTTGATGGTCTGGTTAAGCAGAAGAGTTGCTCCGTCTGCGTAGCCGTGGTGAGCGAGCTGAATGAAGTTAGATTTGAGACTATTGCCGTACACGTCGGTCAGCGCAAGGCTCGCTTTGGGGTGACAGTCACCGAGGAACATCATAGTCTTACCCATAAACTCCATCTGCATTACCATCGTGGTCTCGTTGATGTTATCTATGCTGAACGGCTCAACTATATCAAGTCCGCCGAAGATGGTAAACGTCGCCTCGTTTGCATAGAATATCTGACCGGGATGTCCCTTTACCACGTGCTCAATTCCGAAAAGCTCCACAGCTTCCTCGACCTTATTGTCAAGATTGCCTCCGCCAACGCCCTTGAGCTGAGCATCGTTGGGAGAATTGTAAACCAAGCGGTTTACCTTTATGCTGCTCGGCGTATCTCTTGCTATATCGTGAAACGCGCCGATATGGTCGTTATGCAGATGGGAGAGGAACCAGGTATGAACTCTGATATCGTCCGGATCGTCGGCAAGGACCTTGAGCGAGTCGAGCAGATAATCTCCCGCAGACTCCGCGTAGGTCATATCACGAGTATGACCGCCGTCGATTATAACGAAGCTTCCGTCCGAGAGCTTGATTATATATGCCATACCGTTCTGACAGTTACCTGCCTTCGGATGCTCAAGTCCGAGCTGAGTGAAGCTGATTTCGCTGCTTCCCGTCTCGTAAGCATTGTCCTCCTTGAGTCCTGCAAGCTCGCTGAATTCCTTAGTGTCTATCACCACTCTCGTTTCGGCAACGCTCGGAAGATACATAATATGCATTATGCTACTGTCGTTGTGATAG